>JACRBM010000037.1 GCA_016219275.1 Chloroflexota bacterium | reverse complement strand
TGCCAAGTTCGCAGTTACATTTCCACCGCGCAGAAAAACGGACAGCGGGTCTTGGATGCACTCAAGTCGGCGTTGCAAGGAACACCCTATGTGCCGCCCATCTTGGCTACGCAACCTGCATCAACCGCCTGAGCAGTTACCTTTTTTTGAACCGATTGCCAAAGCGGTTTCAGGTGGAGTGGTTTCCCCAAATGAGGGCATGGACATACAAATTGAAACGCAAGATCGCTACATTGCTATTTCGGTCAAGTCGGGGCCCAATCCTTTCAACTCCAGTCAGGTTAAACGGCAGAGCGACGAATTTGAAACGCTTCGCAGGCGTGTAGCAAAACTCCGCAAGCAATTCGATCCCATTCTGGGACACGCGTACGGCAAAAAGCAGACTCCGGCTACCAAAGCCAAAGTCTATCGTGACATCTCCGGTCAAGCATTTTGGGAAGAATTGACTGGCGACCCAGAATTTTATCAGAAGTTGATTGATTTAATGGAAGAGGAGATTATCAAGAAACATCGTCAGGAATATCGGTCAGCGTATCAAAAGGCAGTGAATCGTTATGTCCGCGAATTCACCAACGATTTCTGCCAGGATGATGGCACAATTGACTGGGCAAAACTCCTCCATTTTAACAGCGGCAAAGATTAGCGATTCGTCCAACCACCCAACCAAATGCTCTCAACCCTTTCCGAAAACAGTACCAAACTAACTACCGTACTCACCATCCTCGGCATCGCGCTCGCAGTTGCGCTCGGCGCGCTCGTCGCGTTCGGTTCGCCGGTCATCGCGTTCGCGCTCGTACTCGGCGTCATCGCCGCCGCCATCGTGCTCTCGAATATCGAATACGGACTGTACGCGGTGATCGCGGTCGCCGTGCTGTTGCCGTTCGGCGCGTTGCCGATCAACCTGGGTTTCAATCCCACGTTTCTCGATCTCGCGCTCATCGCGTTGTTCGCGATGTGGGTCATGCGCGGCGTCACGCGGCAGGGCGGCGATTTTGTCGCGACGCCGCTCGGCGTGCCAGTGCTGGTGTTCCTCGTGCTCGCCGTATTCTCGTTCATCGCCGGGCTGGGTCACTCGTCCGTCACGACCCAGGTGTTGCGCCAGTTCGTCGAGGTGCTCATCGCGATCACAATGTTCTTTGTCGTCGTCAACACGGTGCAATCGCGTGAGACGCTCAAGCGCGTAATCATCGCGCTCATCCTCGCCGGATTTTTGGCGGCGGCAATCGGTATCGTGTTTTACGTCCTGCCGCGCAACACGACGATCTATTTGCTCTCGATTCTGCGCGTGTTCAAGTATCCGAGCGGCGATGGGATTCTGCGGTTTATCGAAGACGACCCGGCGAATCCGATGCGCGCGATTTCAACGTCGGTGGACCCGAACGTGCTCGGCGGTTTGCTGATTCTCGTGACCGCTCTGTCCGCGCCGCAAATTTTCGCGCGCAAGCCGATTCTCCCGCGTCCGCTCGCCATCGCGATGGCGGGCACGATGTTCCTGTGCTTGGTGCTGACCTTTTCGCGCGGCGCGTTGCTCGGCTTGGTGATGGCGCTCGTCGTCATCGCGACGGTGCGTTATCGTCCGATCATCGCGGTGATTTTACTGGGCGGCGTCGTGTTCTTGTTTTTACCGTTCACGCAAGAGTACGTCGGGCACTTGTTGGATGCATTCACCGCGAGCGACCGCGCGACTCAGATGCGACTCGGCGAGTACAAGGACGCGTTCACGTTGATCGCGCGCTATCCGTTTTTCGGAGTCGGCTTTGGCAGTTCGCCGGACATTGACACGTACATCGGCGTGTCGTCGGTATACTTGCTGATGGCGGAAGAGATGGGGTTGCTGGGCTTGGGCGCGTTTCTCATCACGATGGGGATGTTTTTTAATCGCGCGGCGCAAACCTGGTTCGCCGGACTCGCGCGCGACGAAGAACTCGCGCCGATTTTGCTGGGACTCGCCGGCGCGTTACTCGGCGCGATGATCGGCGGATTGGTGGATCACTATTTCTTCAACTTGAAATTTGTGCACGCCGCCGCGCTCTTTTGGCTCTACGTTGGCTTGGGCATGGCGACGATGGCGCTGGCGTCGCGCGTTGACAAGCCCGATACTCTGACTTAGAATGTTGCCATGGGCGAGCAAACCACCAGCGGCAAACAACGTCCGTACTTTATCTGGGATTACGATCTCAGCGAAGAAGACGTGCGCGCGATTTTGCGTGGCGATAACGAGTACGAAAAAGTTCAGATGATGGTGCGGACTATGGAATCCGCGCGCTGGGAAGACATTTGGAATTATCTGACGCTGAAACAAATTCGTGCTTATTGGCATGAAATTCTTCCCAAGCTTCGCCGTGAGTTGCGACTGACCTGGGAATTTGCAATAGAAGTGTGGAGCAAAGATACTCCCACTGACGCATTTGGCAATGATCCGAAAATAATCAACGAATTGCTTCCGAAAAACTTTAAACTTCCCCGTGAATAGTCTCCCCTCTGCCGGAATTTCCCATCCCAGTTCTCACCCAGGTTTGCCATTTGCCATCCGCAATCTGCTCTCCGCGCGCGTCTGGCTCCCACTGATTCTGCTCGCCGCATTCGCGTTGCGCCTCTATCGCCTCGGCATCGCAAGTTTGTGGTACGACGAAACGGTGAGCGTGTTCCTCGCGCAAAAAGATTTGCTCGCGCTCACGCGTCACACCGCCGGTGATATTCATCCGCCGCTCTACTATTATCTTTTGCATTTCTGGGGACAACTCGCCGGGTGGTCGGAATTTGCGATGGCGTTTCTCTCGCTCTTCTTCGGCGTGCTTCTCATCGCGCTCACGTATCGTGTCGCGCGCGAATGGTTCGATCAACGCGTGGGGGTTGTCGCCGCGTTGCTCGTCGCGCTGTCGCCGTACAATTTGTGGTACTCGCAAGAAGTGCGGATGTACACGCTCGGCGCAACCCTGGGTCTCGCGTCCACGTTCTTGTTCGTGCGGTTGATCAGTCAACAGTCAACAGTCAACAGTCAACAGTCCCGCCGCATCTTGATCGCGTACGCTCTCATCAGCGCGTTGGGAATGTACACGCTGTACTATTTCGCGTTTCTCCTCGTCTTTCAAAACCTCGCCGCGCTCGTCTGGTTCATTCGCGCACAAACCGCCATTCGCCATTCGCCATTTGCCATCCGCGCCTGGCTCGCGTCCCAGTTCTCTACCGTGCTCCTCTTCGCGTCCTGGCTTCCCATCGCGTTCCGCCAGGCAACCGATCCGCCGGTGCCGCCCTGGCGTTCGCTCATCGCGTTGCCCACCGCGTTCGCCGAAGCGTTCTCCGCACTCGTGTTCGGTCAATCGCTCGACGCGTCGCTGACCTGGCTCTTGTTATTGTTGCTCGCCGCGCTCATCGTGTTCACGCTCATTACCGACCGCCAACCGCCGACCGCTGACGACGGTACACACAATCCGCCATTCGCCATTCGCTTCACGGCTGCTTGGTTCTTGCTCGGCTACACCTTCGTTCCCCTCGCGATCATCTACGCGCTCTCGCTCTGGAAACCGCTGTATCACGTCCGCTACGTGTTTACCTACTCACCCGCGTTTTACATTTTGCTTGCCGTGGGCATCGCGCGCTTGAGCGCGATGAATATCGAATGGCGCAAGTACGCGATTTCGTTGTTGCTCGGCGCGCTCGTGTTCGGCGCGGCAGTGGTGTACTCGGATTACAATTTTTGGTTCGAGCCGCGTTATGCCAAAGACGATCTACGCGGCGCGGTGCATTACCTTTCCGAACACTGGCGACCCGGCGACGCAATTCTCATCAACGCCGGTTACACCTACACCGCGTTCGTGGTCTATTTCGATCAGCCCGTCGCGTGGCGCGGACGTGTGACAGAATATCCGCCCAGCAATATTTCGCTCGGCACAATTCAGCGTTTGGTGGACCAGCGCGCCGCGCCGATTGTTCTACAAACCGGCTCAATTGGTGGCAGCGCGAGTCTGGGTTGGGGTAGCGCCGAGTCCGATTTCTACGCGACGACGGCGGATGCGACCCGCGCCGCGCTCGACCGCGTATTTGCCGCGCACGAGCGTGTGTGGATGTTGCGCTTGTACGATACGGTCGTGGACCCGGACGGCGTTGTGCGCGATTACCTCGCCACGCGCGGACGAATTATTGATGATCAAGGTTTCGCCGGCGAATCGTTTGCGCGGGTGCAGGGTTATATCACGCGACGTACCGGACTGCGCGAACTGCCCACGCGCGCGACGCGTCGCGAGATTTTGCTCGGCAATCGCATCGCGCTGCTCGCGTTCGAGCCGGCGACGACGATTGTCCGCGCGGGCGAGCCGCTCGACGTGACGATTTACTGGCGCGCTCAAGAACCGACGAACGTGGACGCGCGCATGTTCGTCGGATTGTTCGCGGCGGACGGCACACTTGTTGCCTCGTCCGATGAATTGCCGATTGGCAACGCGCTCGGCACGTCGCGTTGGACGCCCGGCGAAATTCTGCGCGAACCGATTCGCGTGCGCGTGCCGGCGAAAACTGCGCCGGGCGATTACACGTTGCGCGTCGCGCTGTACGATCCGCGCACGAACGAGCCGCTCGATGCGCCGCCCGGCAAGTGGGTCGCGGAGAATGGTCAAGTTGTGTTGACGAATGTACGGGTGACAAATCAATGAGCCAGGTTTCCGATGAAATCGTACTCGTGTAAACACAACGGGCATACGTTCACGCTCTACAACGAGGATTGTCTCGCCGGCATGCGTGCACACCTCGCGCCGCAGGCGGTGGATGTGGTCGTCACGTCGCCGCCGTACAATCTCGGCATTCGCTATAAAAAATACGACGACACGCTGCCGCGCGACGCGTACCTCGCGTGGCTGGGCGAGTGGGCGCAAATCGTGTGCGAGGTGTTGCGCGACGACGGCGCGTTGTTTCTGAACGTCGGCAGCAAACCGACCGATCCAGGGGTGCCGTTCCAGGTACTTGCCGTGATGCAAAAGTATTTCGTATTGCAAAACGTAATTCACTGGATCAAGTCCATTGCGATTGAAAAAGCGGACGTGGGCAATTATCCTGGGATCACCCAGGATGTTGCGCTTGGACATTACAAACCGATCAACAGCCCGCGCTATGTGAACGATTGCCACGAGTACATTTTTCATCTGACCAAACGCGGTGACGTGAAATTGGATCGTCTCGCCATCGGCGTGGCGTACCAAGACAAGACAAATATCGCGCGCTGGGGCGGCAAGCGCGACAAGCGTTGTCGCGGCAATACCTGGTTCGTGCCGTACAAAACGATTCGCGACCGCACGGAGGAACGCCCGCACCCTGCGACGTTCCCGGTAAAAATTCCCAAGCAGTGTATTCAGTTACACGGCTTGGCGCGCGCACAACTCGTGGTGGATCCGTTCCTGGGTATTGGGCACACCGCGCGCGCGTGCGTCGAACTCGGCGTGGATTTTGTCGGCTTTGAAATGGACGCGACGTACTATACCCAGGCGCGTCGCGCGCTAAAATCCGCGTGTCCACCCGTGAAGCAAACCTGATGCGAAAACGCTATCCTGTTTTGGAACGAGCGAAACTATTTTGGCTCGCGGCAGACGCGTGCCTGGAACTTTGACATACCGAATGACCCGAAGGGAAAAGGAGACTTATGCACATCGTCAGTGATCGCGGAATGGACCTTGCCCTTGAGCAAATGCAAGGATTGAACATTCACCTCGTCCCGCTCACCTTTACGCTCGACGGCAAAACGTATCGGAGCGGCGTGGACATTCAGCCGACCGAGTTTTACAAATTACTCGCGTCCACGGAAAGTTTTCCGACGACCTCGCAACCCTCGCCCGGCGATTTCGCCGACCTGTATCGCGAACTTGCCAAGACCGATCCGGAAATTCTTTCGATTCACATTTCGTCCGGCTTGAGCGGTACACTCAATTCGGCGCACGCCGGCGCGGAGATGGTACCCGAAGCGCGCGTGACGTTCGTGGACACGAAAACGTTGTCGGGCGCGGAAGGGTGGCAAGTGTTCGCCGCCGCGCGCGCGGCGCAAGCCGGTTGGGCGATGGACAAAATTATCGAATTGCTCGACCGCATCCGCGCGGTGACGGATACGATTTACACGCTCGCTGAACTCAAGTACCTGATTCACGGCGGGCGCATCAGTCACATGAAAGGTCTGATCGCGTCCGTGTTGAACATCAAACCGATCATCGGCGTCGAAAAAGTGTTGGGTAAGTACGCGCAGTACGGTCAAGCGCGCTCGTTCGAAAAAGCGATTCTCAAACTTGCCGATCACATCGCGTCACAGTACAAACCGGGGATCGCGTTGCGCGCGCAAATCATGCACGCGTTCAATCCCGACGGCGCGCAATTCCTCCGCCAGCGCATGGACGAACTGTTCAAGTGCACGTGGCTCCCGGTCGGACCAATTGCGCCGGTGCTCGGCGCGCACACCGGACCGAGTTTGGTCGGCATTGCGTACGCGCCGCTCGACGCCTTCCCGGAGATTCCGTGAAATTTACGCGCGCGAAATTGGGACGCGGATCAACGCGGATCAACGCGGATTATTTCTTCAATGCGCGCGCGAAGCGATCTGCGCGCGTCTGCGTCCTAGTTTTAATCGCGCTGACCGCGTGCGCGACGCCTACGCCGACGAGCGTACCAACGCGCGCGAGTCCGACAGTCACAACCGCGCCATCGCCCACGCGCGTCGCGCCGACCGCGACCCTCGCGACCGCGACGACTGCTGCACCGACCGCGACCTCGTTGCCGGTGCCGACGCGCGCGGCGTACAAAATCGGCGCGGCGCTGCCGAAACGCAACGCGCCGCGCACGCTCCTCGACGCGCACGATTTTGCGCGCATCAAGACCTGGGTCGAACAATCCGCGTGGGCGCGCGACGCGCGCGATCAAATCATGCGCAACGCGGATGCGTACCCGGCGAACTACCTCCGACAGTACAACCTCAAATCGCCCGATTTGCCGCCGACCGGCGGGCAGTGGTCGTTGTGGTACATTTGCCCGGACGGTTTGCGTCTCAAGTACGATCCCACGCACACGCCGCCGCATTTTTGTCCGAGCGACGGCAAGTATTACGCGTCGCCCACGTTTACGAACCGTCCGACGTTGTACGACGAAGTGATTTACCAGAACCGCCATCTCGACCTCGCCGAGTATGCGCGCGACCTGGGTTTGGCGTATCAACTCACCGGCGACAAGAAATACGCGGAGAACGCCGCGACGATTTTGCGCGCGTATGCCAATGCGTATCCAGCGTACGCGCAACACGATAAAGACGGCGGCAAGGCGCGCAGCGGCGGCAAGGCGACCGCGCAAACGCTGGACGAAGCAGAGTGGCTCATCCAAGTTGCATGGTCGTTCGATTTGATTAACGACGCACTCACGCCGGCAGACCGCACGAAAATCGCGGACAATGTTTTGCGTCAGGCGGCCGCGAACATCCAGGGCAATCGTGTCAAGTTGAGCAACTGGCAGACCTGGCACAATGCCGCGCTTGCCGCCGCGGGATTCGCACTCGAAGATGACAAACTCGTCTCGGACGCGTACGCGGATCCGGAAAATGGATTCCTGGTTCAAATCGCGCAGGGCGCGGCGGCGGATGGTTTTTGGTGGGAAGGATCGTGGGGTTATCACTATTTTACGTTGCAGCCGATGTTGTATCTCGCCGAGATGGGCGACCGCGTCGGCTTGGAGCCGTACGCGCAACCGAATCTGCGCGCGATGCTGACTGCGCCCATCGCGATGGCGATGCCTGATGGAATGCTTCCGCCGTTCAACGACGATAGCGGCACGACGCTTTCCGCGCGCGCGTGGCTGTACGAGATTGGCTATCAACGTTATCGCGACCCGGCGATGCTCGCGGTTTTGCGCGGCGCGCGCAGTTGGCAAGCGTTGCTGTGGGGCGCGGACAATCTGCCGAGTGCGAGCGCGCCGGCGCAAGCGAGTATTGCATTACCCAAAGCCGGTTACGCGATTCTCCGCGCGGGCGATGAGCGTTACCTCGCGCTCGATTTCGGTCCGCACGGCGGCGGGCACGGGCACTACGACAAACTGGGTTACATTACATTTGGGCTGGGTCGTACGCTCGCGCTCGATCCTGGGACGCACTCGTACGCGGCGGCATCGCACAACACCTGGGACAAGATGACCGTCGCGCACAACACGATTGTCGTGGACGAACAGAATCAAGCCGAAGCGACCGGCAACTTACAACGCTTTGTCGGTTTACCCGCGTTCAGTCTGGCAACGGCGGATGCGGGTGCGGCGTACAAAACCGCGGCGATCACGCGCACACTCGCGCTTACGCCGGACTATTGGCTCGATCTCACGCGCGTGACATCGCTCGACCGCGCGGCGCATCGGTTCGATTGGATTTATCACAACCCTGGTTCACTAACGACGCCAATTTCGCTCGCGCCGTACACGGCGCTGCCGAAAAAGAACGGCTACGAACATCTCGCGAATCCGCGCGCCGCGCTGACGAATGACGCGTGGAACGCGACCTGGGATTTGAGCGCGGTTGGCGAACGGTACGGCAGCGTGTTCAACGGACGCGAGGGCATCACCTCGTCGTTCACGATCACGCGCACGCAAGACACGTTCGCCGGACAACTCGATTACGATTTTGCGTTGGTCGCCGATGGGTACGCGGTGTACCTCTCCAACCATCTCGATGTGCCGAATGAAATGCCGACGCGCATCGAAGCGCGCGTGTTCGGCGACGCGTCGAACAATAGACTCACGCTTCGCATTATGGATGCGACCGGCGAAAAGTTCACGAAAGAAGTCGGCGCGATCAACTGGAGTGGCTGGCAAACGATCGCGTTGATCGTGGACAAGTCGTGGGGCACGGCGGGCGCGGGCAACAATGACCGCGTGATGGATTTGCCGATCACGCAAATCGCGTTGCAGATCAATCGCACGGCGAATGGCAAGCGCGCGGGAACAATTCTCGCCGACAATCTCGCCTTGACGTTTCCTTCGGGGCGACGCGTGATCGAAGATTTCGAAGGCAGTCTCGCGCGTGTGCAGGTGCGGATGCTCGGCGCGCCCGATACGACGATTGTGTTCGGTACGGGGATTGACGAACGCAACGCGGCGGTTCCATTCGCGTTGGCGCGGCGTCAAATGACCGCGACGACCTTTACCGCGTTGTTCGAGCCGTATCGCGCCACGCCGCGCATTACTGCGTTCGAACCGCTCGGCGAGGGCGTGCGTGTTGTCGCGCCCGGCGCGTTCGCCGATTCGATCATGTTCGCGGATGGCACGTCGAGCGAGCGTTTGTTCGGTGTGTACTCGACGGATGCATCGGTGGCGTACGTTCGGCAGAACGCGTCAAATCAAATGCAAACGCTCGTCGTCGCGAACGCGACCAAGTTTGTGGCGGAGGGGATCCGCGTGTTGCTCACAAGTTCCGCACCAGTGACGGCGCAACTGGGATTCGCCGGCAACGCGCTTGCGCTCACGACCGAAACGCGCGGCGTGACGCTGCGCGTCCTCGCGCCGAACGCGACGCAAGTGAACGTGAACGGCAAGCCCGTCGAGTTCAAACGTGAGGGTGAGGTGGTGATTGTGGAGATTCGTTGAGTGAAAACTGCGCTTGCTCCCAAAACGGGATCATGATATAATAAACGTATGCGAGTCATTGCAGTCAAAACATTGCGTGCGTTTTGGGAGAGACACCCTGATTCACGCCAAGTGTTGCAGGCGTGGTACCATGATGTCAGGCATTCGACATGGGCAAATCCGTCCGAGATCAAAGCGACGTATCGAAATGCAAGTATCGTGAATGATCAGCGGGTTGTCTTTAACATCAAAGGAAACCGCTATCGTTTGATTGTCGCGATTCAGTATCGCTTTGGGATTGTGTACATCCGATTTGTGGGAACTCATGCCGAGTATGATCAAATTGATGCTACGACAATTTGATTAGAGGTAAAGTATGTTAGAAATCAAACCGATCAAAACAGAAACCGAACATCGCGCCGCGTTGGCAGAGGTAGAGCGCTTGTTCGACGCCAAGCCCGGCACGCCGGCGGGAAATCGTCTTGAGATTTGGACAACGTTGATCGAGGCGTACGAGTCGCGTCAATACGTCATTCCGTTGCCTGATCCGATTGAAGCGATCTTGTACCACCTTGAAAGTCGTGGATTATCGCGGCGTGATTTGGAGCCGTTTATCGGCAGTCGCGCGCGGGTTGCCGAGGTGCTGAATCGTCGGCGCGCGCTTTCGATTACGATGGTTCGCAACCTGAATCAGGGTCTGGGTATTTCTGCCGATGTTCTTTTGCAATCGTATCGCGTAGCTAAACCGCTCGCGCGGCAACGTGCCCAACCGGTTCCGCCAAAACGCCGTTTGGGCAAGGGGTTGACATCCAAGCCGCGCGTGTTTGCCAAAGCATCCAGTCGTCCATAGTATCGCAAACCAAAACCGCCGACGCGAACTATTCGCGTCGGCGGTTTCATTTTCGAATGTGCTACTTGAACGCGCGCACCAACGGGCGCCACTCGTCCGCGTCTTCGAGCAGGAATGGCTTGTAGAACGCGATGCGGTCGAGCAAGCCGGCGTAACGCGCCTGGACACGCGCCGGAATTTCTGCGCGTGGCGCGATAATCGCAACTTCGTTCAGCAAATCGTCGCCGACGAGCGCAGGCATTTCGTCCCACTTGCCATGCGCGGCGAGCGCGCTCAACTTTTCACCGACCGTGCCCCAGCCGTGCATGTCGAGCACCGCGCGGTACGTCGGCGTGGACGCGTAGAACGAAATCTGTGCGCGCACCGCTTCGCGTTCCGCCTCGTCGGTCGCGATAAAAATCGAAGACGATAGTTGCACGTCCGCGCGCGTGCGTTGCGCGCCACGTGCGCCGCGTTCGATGTTCGGCAGAACCAGCTCGCGCAGATATTTCGCCGTGTGGAAGGGATGAACGTGGAAACCCTGGCACAACTCGCCGGCGACGCGGCAGAGATGTTCGTTCACGCCCGCGATGTAGATCGGAATGTGCGGATGCTCGATCGGACCGGGGTTGAAGAACGGCGACATTAAGGTGAGTTTGTAAAACTCGCCGCGAAAATTCAACTTGGTATCGTTCTGCCAACATTCCCACAACGCGCGCATCGCGAGAATCATCTCGCGCAATTTGGGCGCGGGCGATTCCCAGGTCATGCCAAAGCGGCGTTCGATGTGCGCCTTGACCTGCGTGCCCAGCCCCAGGATAAAGCGTCCTTGCGACGCGTTCGCCAAATCCCAGGCGAGGTGCGCGAGCAAGGTCGGACTGCGCGCGAACGCGACGGCAATCGCGGTGCCGAGTTCGATGCGCGTCGTGTGTTCGGTTGCGAGCGCGAGCGGGAGGAATGGTTCGTGTTGCGTCTCGCTTGTCCACAAACCGTCAAAGCCGATCTCTTCTACGGCGCGCGCCACGCGCGGAATGTCGAGCAGGTTTGGCGCGAGAATCGCAACGTCTAGTTTCATAGCGACTCCTTGAACTCCACTTGAGTATCCGATTCAAACACCTTCAATTCATTCGCCTTCACATTGAGCACACGCGCATTCGCAAAGTACTGAAAATCGAATTGAGTCATGTCGCCGGCGCGTAAACCAGGAATCGGGATGAGGCGCGCGGTGAGCGGCTTGTCTAGTTTCACTGCAAGCGTCGCGAGGTCGAGCAGAATCGCGGACAGTTGTTCGACACGCGTGTCGCCCGGCAATGGCACCGTGTCGAGTCCGGTCCCGCACACGGTCGAGTAAAGCAAGAGCGAGTCGAGCGAGTAGTTTGCCGAACGCGCGGCGAGCGTCGCGTCTTCGAGCACCGGAAGCATCAAGCCGGAAAAACCGGCGCGTGGGAAATTCGCGCGGCGGATGCAATCGGTGATGAACGCGGCGGCGAAGAGCGTCCCGCGCGAACCAAACTCGACGCTGATCAATCGCTCGATCGCCGTGCCGATGCTTTGCTCGACGGCGGGAAACGGCGCCATCGAAAAATCAATCCCAGCAAATCGAAAATCGAATCGCGCGGCGAGATCGTTGGCGATGCGCGCAAGCGTTTGCCCCGCGCGTTCAATCGCGCCGACCAAATTGGCGCGCGCGTCGTCGAGCGATTGCGCGTTGGTGAACGCTTCGACGGCGAGCGGCGCAGCTTGTACCGCGAGCGCGAACGCGTTTGCACCGCCGTCGTGGTACGCGACCGGGAAAAATGGCGCGTGGGGCTGACAGTTGGCGAGCGCGCTGAATTTGAAATTGCCGAAGCCGTCCGGCGTCGTGTCGGCGAGCGCGCGAATCACGCGTGCGGCGGCTTGAATCGCGCGTAGATTGATGCCGTACATGTGCGACGCGATTTGAATCGCGCCAAAAATGTTTTCGGTCGCGCCGAGTGCGTTGGGGAGCGTGTCAATCAAATCGAGTGAGGCATTGGGATCGTCGGCGCGCACCGCGCCGAGCGCGGCATAGTCAATGCCGTGCGCGCGAATCGCGCCATCCAGATCGCGCGCGAACTGGGTCACGTCGCGCGGAGAAATATCGGTGAGCGATTGCGTGGCAACGCGCGTGGTTTGGGCCGGAAAACCGGCGCGAGAAAATTCATCGCGCGCCGCGCGCACCAGATCGCCGAGGACGCGCAAGGGAGTGTCCTCCAGCGGATCGGCAAGCGAGACAAACCCGGTGACGGAGCGAATGTTCACAGGCGTCAAGGAATCAGAAAACGTAGAATCGTTTCAAGCAACGATGGCTCAGGTGTTGGGGTGGGGAACGGAGGCGGAGTGGGCGTCGGTGTGGGCGCGGGCGTGACGATGGCTTGCACGACGGTTTCGCCGTCGCGCGACCAGCCCCACTCGCGGCGCGCTTTATCTTCGACGAACTCGTTCGTCGCGATGCGCGTCTTGAGCGCGACGAGCGCGACCTGGGTCGCTTGGGCGTGAGCGCGCTGAACTTCGGCTTGGGTCTGCACATCGTTCAACCGCGCGCCGCTGATGATCCGTTGGCTGAGGTCCCATGCAAAGAACACGCCGAGTGTAATCGCGATGACGACCAGGAGTTGAAAGGGAAAGCGAGCCATAGTTTTATCCTGAGCAACCCAGATATGGAAGGACGCGCTCATCATACTCGAAATCGAGTCGCGCGTCAATCGAAAAATTTACCCCGCCCAACCCTCCCCTTATCAAGGGGAGGGCGATGACAGACCTGACCGCAAAATTTCTTCGCGCTGTGTCATGGCGCGAACGGTGGAATGCAAACCCGAAGGGGTGTCATGCTTTCGTCAAATCCATTCCACGAAGATAAATAATCCAGGTTTCTCCAAGAAACCTGGATTCTGGGAGGCGTTAGCTTTTGCGTAACCCCGCGAGGTTTTGATACAATTTCATTCCCAGGCGCGGGTAGCGGTCGCACAGGTCGGTGAGGCGCGCGTGTGTAATCGTGAGCAGACGCGTGGCGGGTCCGGCGATGGGGATGATCGCGTCGGCATGACCGAACAAAATGTCTGGATTCACGCAACTGCCAGCGGTGATCGTTTCTTCGCCGTGTCGCACCGACCCCGACAGCACCAGGTGCAAGGCGTCCGCGTCGAGCGGCGCGCCCGATGCCGGGGTCGTCTCGTCGCCCGCGCGTTGGAACAGGTATCCTTCGAGCGTCGTGAATCCTTTGAGCGTCGGCGTGTTCAGTGCGGGGAGTTTCTTCATGCGCTCTGCCGCGGCGCGCTCGAACATGGGCGTCACGGTTTCGAAATACTCGCGCGAAGGTTCGGTCAAGACGAGCGGACCCAAATCCCAGGGTTGATTCAATTTGATCATGCGCACGACATCGGGACGATGCGTGTTGTGAAACACCATGCCTGGGACGTACGCCGCCGGCAAAAAGCCCATTTCGAAAAACGTTTGCTGAATCGCCGGACTCGTCGCGCTCACATCGCACTCGATCACCTGGGCTTGTTGGACTTGCTCGGCTTGTTCGACGGCAAAGCGCAAGAGACTGCCCTTGATCGTGTTGTCTTGCGCGATCAATTCGATGATGCGGACGCTCTCGTGATGTGCCTCGTACAAATAACCAATCGCGCCGAGCGTGTGCTCGCCTTCTGAGGCGACAAAATACCACGCCTTGCGCGCTTGCAATTGCGGCAAGCCCTGATCCACGTGCATGCCGCCGAAAATTTCCGGTTCGATGACGCGACCATGTTCGATTTTCATCAAACGCAACAACGACGTGCCGGTCAATGGCGTAATCGCGACGTTTTGATCAATCGGATAGCCGCGCACATTATCGCGAATTGCCAATGGTTCATCCAATTCGAGATTGCGGAGCGAAAGTTTTGCGAGCGGCGCGATCGCGGGAATCACTTCGGCAGTGCCGGGGTGGCGCAGACTGCGCCCGTTGCCGAACAGTTGCCCGTTCAAGACAAAACTTTCGCGCCACGACATTTTGTAGAACAGCGGGAGAAAACCCAGCGGCGGCATACCCAGGTTGTCCACGATCTTTTGGGTTTTCGGATGAACGGTGCGCGCTTCGGCAAACGCAAACTCGACGCGATCATCCGACGCGTCCACGAGCGCGGTGAGCATCTGTTTGCCCAAGCCCTTGCCGCCGACCTGGGGATCAACGACCAGGCGTCCGATCTCGCCGATTTGATCGTTATAGTCGCCAAAGTTGAGGATGCACGCGCCCGAGGCGACAATGCGATTGCCTTCTTCCATCACGAGCCAAATGATGTGGTCGGAATAGATGCCGCGCTTGACCCATTGCGGATCGTAAAATTCCGGCATCGCGTAATCGTCGCCGTAGTTCGCGCGAAACAACTGGATGACGTTTTCGATATCCGATTCGAGAATTGGGCGAATGTTCATGCTCCCTCCCTGGATGACTGCCGATTGTCGCTGGACGTTGCGGCGCATTCTACGCAGAACGCGCGTCGCTGACAAGGGGGGAGTGATGGGGATTATCTCCCATTAACAAGATACCAGGTTACTTCAAGAAACCTGGTATCTGTCGAACGACTATTTATTTACTTGGTGACGATAATCGTCGAGGTGATCGGTGGAGTCGCCGTGGGTGTTGCCGTCGCGGTGATCGTCGCGGTGGGCGTAATGATCGTCGCGGGCGGCGGCAGTGGTTTGTAACCGGCAACGCTCAGCGCATCGAGATTGACGAGAAACTCGCGATTGCCGGTGGGCCATTTCTTCCACGCGCGGAAAAAGAGCGTGACAGTGTCGCTCGGCGCGAAAAAGATCGCAGAGTACGAATTGATTTTGGTCGGCAGGTCGCGATACTCGGTCGTCCAGGGCATCGTCTGCCAATTCGTCACACGCGTCCACGCGCCGCAATCCGCGCTCGCGCCGTTCAGCATACCCACTTGCGCCGAGTAACTCCAATCGGTGAGTGTGGTCGAGACGGTTTCGGTCGCGCTGATCCGGACGAGTCCTTTCGCGTCGAGATAGTACTGCGCGTTCGGCGTCAAGCCGGTGACCGCCTGGCAAATGCCGGCGTACCGATCCGGTTCCTGGGTCGGATCGAACTCGGAGAGACCCAGGTTCCAGATTTCGATCAACTGCGAGTGCTTGCCCTCAGGGACGGCGGGTTGCCACGTATCGTCATAGAACGCATAGGTGATGCGCCCGCCATTGTTGAACGTGTTCCAATTCAACGCGACGCCGTTCGGGTCAAAGCCACTTTCGAAATTACCGTTCTTGAGAAATTCGGCAATCGGTACGACCTCGACCGTTTTGGTCACGGTGCGGACTTGACCCACATCGTTGACCGCTTCGACTTTGAGCACGCGCGTGCCGGTGACGGTCGGCGTCCAGACGAGATCGGTTTCTTTGTTCAACGGTCCGGCGACGTGCGTTTGTGTGACGACGAGCGTGTTGTTATCGTACAAGCGGAGTTCTTTAACGCCGATGCCATCCGACGTGGTGACGTGCACCGGGAATGGCTTGGTCGTGTAAACGTAGGTTGGCGGGACGACTTCGAGTTTTGGCGCGCCGGTGTCCGGGGGACGCATCCCAAAGAGACTGATGCCGTCCAGGTTCACGTCGAGGAGTCGGTTCGGCACCGCGAATTTTTTGCGCGCGATGAAAAACAATGTGATCTTGTTCGTGGTTGGTTTGATCGTCGTCGTGAATTCGAGGAACTTGCCGGGCTTGGTTTGCTGATACGTCGTTTGCCAGGGCAAGGTGTTCCACTGCGTCACTTTAGTCCAATCACCTGTGCCGTTCGGATCCATACCCCACTCGACCACGTAACTCCAGTTGTCCTTGTCGAGGTCGTACTCCATGATGCGAATCATGCCGCGCATCGTCAACGTGTACGGCGTGCCCGCGACGACGGAGACTGTTTGATAGATGCCGGAGATGCGCTCGGCATCGGTCTGGTTATTGTGCAACGTGTTGATCTCGACGAGTTGCGAATGCCTGCCATCAAAAACGAGCAAGTGATCGGTGTCGTCTTGGTAGCCGTAGAGCGCGCGCCCGCCATTGTTGAAGGCGTTCCAATTGAGCGCGACGCCGTTGTAGGAAAATCCTTCTTCGAAACTTCCGTTGCTGATGCGCTCGCCGAATCCGCCGGCGTCGGTCGTTGCCGGGAGGCACACGAGCGCAAGTGCGAGCAACCCGATGCTCAAGCCGATGTAGAGCCAGTTTGTTTTTTTCATCCGTGACTCCGGGAAAAACGCAAAACGTAAAACGCCCCACTGACGTTTTACGCTTTGCCTTTTACGACTTTTTCTCCAACCGCGCGCGTTGTTTCGCTTCATACGCTTCGCGCGCCTTGTCCGGCAGTACGCGTCCGACATAGCGCGAGCGCGTGCGCCCATTTTCTTTCCAGTACGCGTACCAGTATGGACCGTGCGGGCAACGCGTGCAATTCGCTTTGCCGCAGCGCACCGTCTCGTAGCGAAACGTAATCGAGCCGAAACTTTGCTCGGCATGCACGGCGGGACGCGGGAGACTGGTGCGGCGTTCTTGCACGACGCGACGCAAGCGGTCGTCAATCTCGCGCAGTTTTTCGATTTCTTTTTCGCTTAGTTTTTCGAGTGGACTGGGTGATTTCTTTGCACGCGGCATAGCTTGCCTCTCACCAGTGGCGAAGACTCACCCGCGCGTTGGAACGAATTCAACGCGCGGTGAAATGGGAGAAATTGCTTAGGTAACTAGAGATATTATAGCACGCGTTACCTAAGAGGTCAAGTTAATCACGGTTTGATTTTCTGGCGGCGACGTTTGGGATGTTGGGCGGAGGACTGACTCGCCTTGCCATGCACCCAATGCGGATCGTCCTTGTTGTTGAACCACCATTCGTCCCAGCGCGTCGCAAGAATTTCCTGCGCGAGTTGCTTGCCCGCGTCCGTTTTTAATCGCGCGAGTAACGGCGTGACCCAGTCGGCGACGTGCGGGTTGCCCAGGTCGGCTTCGCGTTTGAGGACGAGCAAGAGTTCGAGTTGGTCGGCGTCTTTGGCGAGCCGTGCAGCGGGAGTTTGCGCGTCCTCGAATTCGCGGATGTACGCGACGAGTTCGTCCCCGTGCGCCCACTCGCGCGCGCCATCGGCGAGCAGTTGGTCCAGATCTTCGTGCACGTACTTGCGGTTCACATAGTTGTGATCGCCGGTGCGCGCTTCGGGCAAATCGTGGAACATGACGAGATGCAACAACTGCAATTCGTCTATCGGTTGATCGCTCATCCGCGCGAGGACGAACGCGACGTGCAACATCCGCAGTGTGTGCTCGGACACGGATTGCGCGCCGCTGCCGAGAAACGCCAAGCCCGAGCGTGGGGTCAGGTTGAGCATGCCGACTTCGTGCAGGTACCTTGCGCGTTGATTCATCCTCGCCTCCGTACCGCCATTCTAGCGCGAATGAGAAATGTGTCAATCAACTAAAAAGTGATTCTGACCGCGCGATGATTTTTAGCTTTTGACTTTTCACTTTTGCCTTGCTACAATCTTGCGCAATGCAAAATCATCTCAACGATATTTACGCGCGCTTGTTCGCGCATTTTGGCGCGCAACATTGGTGGCCCCACGCGACTGGCGGCGCGTTCGAGATCATCGTCGGCGCGATTCTGACGCAGGATACCGCGTGGACGAACGTCGAAAAGGCGTTGGCGAATTTGCGCGCGGCGCGCTTGCTCACGCCTGCCGCGTTGCATCGTGTGCCCACGGCGCGGCTCGCGCAGTTGATTCATCCGTCCGGTTATTTCAACCTCAAAGCCAAGAAACTCCACGCGTTCACTCGATTTCTGTTTGACGAACATCGCGGCAATCTCGCGCGATTGTTTCAGCGCGACCCGGCAGCGTTGCGCGAGCAACTGCTCGGCGTGTACGGCATCGGTCCCGAAACCGCCGACTCGATCATTCTCTACGCGGCGCACCAGCCGATCTTTGTCGTGGACGCGTACACACGCCGGATTTTCGCGCGGCTGGGTCTGGCGCGCGCGGACGCGACGTACGATGAACTACAAACGCTTTTTATGGAGAACCTCGCGCGCGAGGAAAAATTGTTCAACGAGTACCACGCGCTCATCGTCACCCTGGGAAAAAACATTTGCAAGAAGACCAAGCCGCGGTGTGGCGTCTGTCCGTTGCATTTGATCTGTCCTACCGGCAAGAATACGCACGCCTAGCAAATTCTTGTAGCGTTTACGGCAGACCTGTCAGGTTTTCAAAACCTGACAGGTCTCAAATACACACCGTAAACCAATGTGGAATTCGCTCTAACACAGAAACCCCTCCCGCAATCGCGAGAGGGGTTTCTGTGTACTGCTTACTGTTTGCCGTTCACCGATTTAGTACTCGGGCATTTGCGGCATCGGAGCAGGTTTTTCCTTCTCCGGTTTGTCCGTGATCAACGCTTCGGTCGTCAGGATCATCGCCGCGATGGATGCCGCGTTTTCCAAACCACTGCGCGTCACCTTCGCCGGGTCAATGATGCCGGCGGCAACCAGGTCCACGTAATCTTCCGCGAGAACATCAAAGCCGTAGTGATTGCTGTTCTTGTCCTTCTGCATCCGGCGTACGTCTTGGATGACTACCGCGCCATCGTGTCCCGCGTTTTCCGCGAGTTGGCGAAGCGGTTCTTCGAGCGCGCGCCTTAAGATCGCGACGCCGGTCGCCTCATCGCCGGACGCGGTCACGCCGTCGAGCGCGGAGATGACGTTCACGAGCGCCACGCCACCACCCGGCACGATCCCTTCTTCGACTGCCGCGCGGGTTGCGCTCAACGCGTCTTCGACGCGGTGTTTCTTTTCTTTCAACTCGGTCTCGGTCGCCGCGCCAACGCGAATCACCGCGACGCCGCCGGCGAGTTTCGCAAGTCGCTCTTGCAATTTCTCGCGGTCGTAATCGGAGGTCGTCTTGTCAATTTGCGCTTTGATTTCGTTGATGCGACCCTTGATGTCCTTGTCCGAGCCGTTGCCTTCGATAAAGGTCGTGTCGTCCTTGGTCGCGATGATCTTGCGGCAAACGCCGAGATCGCTGATCTGCGCGGTTTCCAACTTGCGACCCATTTCTTCGGTGATGACGTTGCCGCCGGTGAGGATCGCCATATCGCGCAACATTTCCTTGCGGCGGTCGCCAAACCCGGGCGCCTTGACTGCGATCACGTTCAACATGCCGCGCAGTTTGTTCAAGACGAGCGTGGCGAGCGCCTCGCCGTCCACATCTTCTGCGACGATGACGAGTTCGCGCTTGCCCATCTGCACCAATTTTTCGAGCAGGGGCACGATGTCGGTGTGCGCGGAAATTTTCTTGTCGGTGATGAGAATGTAAACGTTCTCGAGCA
The DNA here is from genome assembly GCA_016219275.1 of Chloroflexota bacterium. Taxonomy (NCBI): domain Bacteria; kingdom Bacillati; phylum Chloroflexota; species Chloroflexota bacterium. Next base: position 38,647 of record JACRBM010000037.1, on the reverse strand, counting down.
CCGCTTCCATGCGTTCCGGATTCGTGACGAAATACGGCGAGATGTAGCCGCGATCAATTTGCATACCTTCGACGTACTCGGTTTCGAACGCGAGACCGGTCTTGCTTTCTTCGACGGTAATGACGCCGTCCTTGCCGACCTTGTCCATCACGTCCGCGAGCAATTGACCAATCGCGGGATCCGCCGCGGAAATCGCCGCGACGTTCGCGATCTCTTCCTTGCCCTTGACCGGGACCGCCATCTTTTTGATCGCTTCGACGAGCACGGCAGTACCTTTTTCGATGCCGCGTTTCAACAGCATCGGGTTCGCGCCGGCGGCGACGTTCTTCAAACCTTCGTTGACGATGGTTTGCGCGAGGACGGTCGCGGTGGTCGTGCCATCACCGGCGACGTCGTTCGTTTTGGTCGCGGCTTCTTTGAGGAGTTGCGCGCCCATGTTTTCGTACGGATTTTCGAGTTCGATTTCTTTCGCGACGGTCACCCCATCGTGCGTGATGGTCGGCGCGCCGAATTTTTTATCGAGCGCGACGTTGCGACCCTTGGGTCCGAGCGTGGTCTTGACGGCGTTCGCCATCGTGTCCACACCGATTTTCAAATGACGGCGTGCCTCTTCCGAGAACGCCAGTTGCTTGGCAGGCATTGTTTTATTCCTCCTGAATTATTTCTTCAATTGACATTGCGAGGAGCCGCGGAGCGTTTGTGACGAAGCCATCACGACTCGCAATGACATGGCTACTTTTCGACGATTGCGAGCACGTCTTTTTCGCTCAAGATCAAAACCTTTTTGTCGTTGAGCTTGATTTCGGTGCCCGAGTACTTGGCGAAGATCACGACATCGCCCGTCTTGACATCCATCTCGACGCGCTTTTTGCCTTCGTCGTCCCAGCGACCCGCGCCCGCCGCGATCACTTTACCTTCTTGCGGTTTTTCCTTCGCCGTCTCGGGAAGCAAAATGCCGCCCGCGGTTTTCTCTTCCTGATCGAGCGGCTCGACGATCAAACGATCTCCGAGAGGGCGAAGTTTGAGCTTGTCTGCCATACAAAACCTCCTTAAAAATTTTGGTGTTGTTTTATTTATTAGCACTCTGCCGATATGAGTGCTAAGACGATGCAAAATATACCACAAAAATAGATTTTGTCAAGAGTTAGAGTCCACGCACAGTCGCCGCCGATTGCAAATCGGTGTCAAAGCAAATCAAAATCGGTTAAGCCGAGCGGGGACAGAATTTGCCAATGGAAGCGCAAAAAACGATGGAAATTGCGGGGAAATCCAAGTCGCAAGTTTGCCAATTCTGGATTAGCCACACACTTCGCGCCACACAGAAAGAGAAAATAATTTTCCGTGTGCTTCCGTGTGCTTCTGTGGCAAAAACAAATGCGACATTGCCGAACGAGTCTGGCACTTGGCGGGCGATAGTGCTATGCGCGCAGTCGCCGCGTCATTCGCGTTCGCGATAGTACAGCACGGTTGTCCCATACGTTACCGGGTAATTGTTGCGCCAGGTGCCATGACCAAACGACAGCGTGAGACCGCGCTTGAAACGAAACGCGGCGAGATCGCTAAAGTAACGATAGATCGTCGCGTAGCCGTCTTCCGCTTCGCGATAACGCAAGATGCCGGCGAACGGACGATTGCCGCCGCCGCTCGGAACGGTGTAACCCAGGTTGAAGTAATAACCGCCGCCCGCCCAATCTTCATCGCCGCCGTACAGACGCGCGTTACCCGCGCCATCTACCAAACTCAAATTGGATTCGAGATACCCGTTGGGCCACGAATGCGTGGCTGGGTCTTCTTGATTCGTGCCGGGCAAATTGCGCGTCGGTACTTTTTTGAAATCTTGATCCTTGGTCACGAACACGATGCCGACGAGTTTACCATTCCCCGGCAATTTCACCTGATAGTCCGGCGTGAAGGGTTGCAGACGTTGATTCGATTTGTAATCCGCGCGCAACTGTGTGTTCGCGGTTTCGTTCGACGCGGCAAAGCGCGCAGTCAAGGTGATGGGCGTCGCGCTCTTGCTCGTGAGTTCAATCGTCATACCGGTTTGATACGGCATCGGAAAATTGCAGTAGAAGATGTACGCGTCGCGCGATTCGATGACGCCGATGGGCGTCGAGCGGTGCGCGACGATATAATCGTGATCGGTGAAGAACGCGATGAACGGCAAATCTATTCCGATCTCGTCGCCGTACCGCACGCGCAGCGCGAGTTGTTTTGGATCGGATTGCTTTGGAATCGTGAATTGAAGCGCGTGGAGCGTGCCCGCGCCGTTCAGTTCGATGCGCGCGGGCGTGGTATGCTCGCGTGTCTGGAGATTCGGAAATTGAGTAATGAAATTTTCTGGTTGCAAAACATTTTGCGCGAGTTGAGCCATCTCTTCGCGCGGCAGATCGTTCACGCTGTACGGTTTAACGCGCGTCTCGCGCGGGAGCGTGATGCCGGTTGCCATGAACCACTTGGGTTTATCCATGCCGCCGTACACCGAAACCTTGAGTCGTGTTTGATACGGCAGTGGAATGATGTTGCCGAATGCGCCGTACTGCCCGTACCGCCACACGAACATCCTGGCGAGGTCGGGCGATAACCGTTGCGCGTTGCCGGAAAACCACTCGCGAATCGCGCCATCGTACGCGACGCGATCGTCAATCTCGACGCGCAGATTTCCTAGCTTGTGCAGGTTGCCCCAGTCCACCATGTCTTCCAGACCGGCTTTACCCAGGATGTTCAAATGATTGCGCACATCGCCGCGAAAAATAATCGTTTCGTGCGTGAACCACAACGTATCCATCACGCCCGGTCCCTTGCGATCCACGAGCACGTACGCCGGCACATCGCGTCCCTGAAACTTGAGCGTCTCTTGTTTGTAGAGCGACCACTTGCCATCGTCGTCCTGCCACATGTGGTTCGTCGTTTCCCACTTTTCCTCTTCGCCCCAAAAATCCCAGAACGTTGTGCCGTTGAATTGCTCTTGGAGTTGTGCGACGTTGATGGACGAGTTGATCCACGGTTTGCCTTCCAAGATGTTGGGGCGCGTGCGATTCGTGAGATAATCGGTCAGGAAATCGAGCGACGCGTAAACGGGGATCGCTTTCGTCGGCGTGGCGCGCGGCGCGAGCGTCGGTTCGCCGCGCGGCGTGGGCGTGTTTTCGGCGCGCGCGCTTTCGGTGGGCGCGACCATCGTCGCGGTCGGCAATTCCGCGATGATGGGCAAATCTGCCGCGGGCTCCGCGAACGCGAACAGCGCAATCGCGAGTGCGACGAGAAAACCGAGCGCAATTTTCAAAATGAGAGAACGCATCAGCGTATCAAAATGTGGAGCATGATTTTAGGCGAGCGGTTGGCTCTTTGCGCATGTCCGTCCCAATCTTGGAGATTCAGCGATTCAATCAGGAAATTGCTTGCCCCAACATCCGCGCGTACAAATCGAGATGTTGCCGCGCGATCTTGTCCCACGCGAAATGCTGCGCGAGTTCGCGCGCGCCCGCGCCAATTTTCGCGCGTAGTTCAGACGATGCCAGCGCGCGCTGAATCGCATCGGCGAGCACAACCGGGTCATCCGGCGGCACAAGCAAACAATTTTCACCATCACTTAACTGCGGTAACATACTGGCGACTGGCGAGTGACGACTGACGGCTGTGGTCACAATCGCGCACCCATGCGCCAACGCCGCCATCAACGTTCCACGCCGGTACGACGCGCCATCGCGATACGGCAAAACACATACATCGGACGCGCGGAAATTCGCGGTAACGATGTCGTCCGGTGTGAAATCGGTCCACAGCACGCGGCCGGTCAACCCCAGTTCGGCGATGAGCGCTTTCACGTGTGCGAGGTACGCCACATCCGTTGGGTCGCTCGCGCCGGTTTGTCCGCCGATCATCAACAGTTTCGCGTTCAGCACGCGCGCGAGCGCGCGCATCAACGTCTCGCCACCCTTGCTCTGGTTGAGAAAACCAAAGTAGCAGAGGAGCGATTCATCCTCACGTACTCCCAGTTGCGCGCGCCATGCGGTTCGTTGATAGTTGGTTGGCAAGTTAGTTTGAACGTTCGACCCGATCGGAATCAGCGCAAGTTGTTTGAGGTTCCAGGTTTCGAGATTCGAGCAATCTTCGTCGTTCGTCGCGATGACCGCGTCGGATGAACGCGCGAGTTCACGCGTGACCCAGTCGCGCACGCGACCGGCTTTGGGGAAGAGGTACGGAACGCGGAGGTCGTGGAAGGTGGTGACAAAGCGGGGGTGGGAAGGAAATGAGGGAAATAAGGGTAAAAGGTGCGGGAGCAAGTTGATGGCGGGGTGCATTCCGAACGCGCCGGTTTGGTATTGGATATGCGCGAGGTCCGGGGCAAATTCGCGAATTGTTTTCGCGATGTTGCGCCAACTCGACCAGCCCCAGTGATGAATGACCGGCAAGACCTTGACCGCCGACCACTGACCGCCGACCGCTCTGGTCGAAGTTAGTACGCCCACCTCAACGCCCAGCGCGATGAGGGCGCGCGCAATCTCAAGAGTGCACGCGCCCACGCCGCCTTGCATCGGCGGAAATTCGCCGGTGATGAAGAGAACGCGCATACAACCGGCTACCAAATTGTCGCGATGTTGGAAGACTGAATCTTGCGATCGCGACTGATCAAAGACAATCCAAGGTGGGGTGCGGTTGCGGCGATGATACGATCAGGTAGATCGGGTACGTGAGCGCGCGGCACTTGCACGAGCGCATTCACAACCTCGGTGGTCAAGTCTACTAGAACCAAGCTGCTAGTTCCGGACTGCAATTCCTCATCAAGCCGAGACATGAGATCCGACGAGATTCGTCCCTTCCCTTGCAGATAGATGATTTCCACCAAACAAATCGTAGGAACGTAAACCAGACTTTCGCCGCGATCGCACGCGTCAAATGCATCTCGCGCGGCGTGACTGAGCCGTGGACTGTCTTCCAAATACCAGATCAAGCCATGTGTATCGGTCACGACATCCGGCATTTATATATCCTCGCGGGGAAAACTCGCCCACATTTCGCGGCGCGCTTGAGCAATCTCTTCTTCGGTGATATCCAAACCCCGCCACAATCCACGTAACGATTTGCGTGACGCGCGCGTACGGGTGCGGCTCAAATCGCGTTCGATTTGCGGTGCGACTCGTTCGATCAAGCGCACTTGGTCGCGCGGTGATAGACGCGCGACCAAGTCGAGAACCTCGTTCAACGTTACCGTTTCCTGCATTTTTTACCTCGCTTGAATCAGCAACGTAATTCTATCACAGCCCGGACTGAATCGCAATTCAATCTTCGCTCAACTTTCCGCGATGACGATGATCTTGTCCGCGGCGGAGAATTCGATTTTTTTCGATTTTGCCGGATTGACGACGACGCCGTACGATTTCGCCGCGTCGTGCGCGTCGCGCTTGAGCCGATAGCCCATCGCAACTTCGCCGCGCCGCCGCGCCGCTTCGACAATCGTGTAAAAGTTTGTCGGCATGCCAGGTTTCACGTAATCGGTCGCCGGCTTGAGATAAATCTCCGACCCTTCCGGATCGAATAAATCGGCAAAGACCGCGTTGAGATGCTTGTTCTCCGAAACCTGGGACAGCATCAGACTGACGAGTTGATCGCTGACGATGAAATCGTCCGCGCGCGTCACCTCGGCGAGTTCGCGGTTGCGTACGTCGAGCATTTCGCTGACAATCGCCAGGTCCTTGCCGGCGCGTTCGCTCATATCGCGCAAGTGCAGGAGCGTGATGAGCGTTTGCGCGTCCGCTTGTTGTTCGTCCATCAAATCCGAGTAACTGAGCACGATGATGTGATCGTACGACGCGACGTCGAGCGCGTCGAGCGTTTGGCGGTCGGTCGTTTCGCTTGGCAGAAAAGTGACGGTTTGATTTTTATTTTGTTCGAGTTCTTTCGTCACATCCGCGACATGGGCGACGACCTTCGTCTGCGAACCGGCGGCGACATAGTGATCCAGTTCGCGAATGATGGAATGCCCGCGATGATTCCAACCCAGGATCAACGTGCGCTCGGGCGCTGGCGCGGCAGAGTGTTTGGATTGCATCGCGGTTTCGTCAATGCCGAGACTCGTTTGCCCGCTCAACCTGATCGTGTCGTCATCCGCGGAAATCGCGATGATCTTGTCGCCGGCGAGCACGCGCGTGTCCATCGGCGGATTGAGCCGCACCGTCCCATCTTTTGCTTGCACGCCGATAACGGTGGAATCTTCGTACGCCAGCAGCGCCGAACCGAACGCCTTGCCGACCAGCGCAGGTTCTTCCTTGAAATATATTTCGTCGCCGCCAAAGTTGAGCAGTTCGGTGTAAATCACCGAGAGACCGGACTGGCGACACGTTTGCACCGTGATGCGCGAGATCAAATCGCCGACGAGGACGACCTGGGCTTCATCGCGCCCCACCATTTTCGCAACCTCAATATTTTTCTGGTCGCGAATTTCGGCGACGATGTGGTACTTGCCCGGCTTGCGCTGCGGATTGTTCGTGATCGCGAGAATCGTTTTGATGACGTGCGTGTCCGGCTCGTCCACGTCGGGCGCGAGGACGATGATCGAGCGCGCGGCGTGCGGATTTGCGATTTCAATGTCGGTTGGATCGAGCGGACTGCCGGTGCGGCACACGACGCGCGTGCGTCCCGTGCGCGGCACGCGCGCGCGCAGTTCGTCCTCCATCTCGATCTTGTCCTTGTCTGCGAGGATGACGACGCACGATTTTTTCAGATTGGTGTTTGCCGCGACGAGTTCGGAGATGATCGTGAAAATTTGCGGCGTCCAACCCAGGATCAACGTGTGGTCCTGCTCGATGACGAACGAGCGACCTTTGCGCAGTTCTTCGAGTTTGGCTTCGATGCCGCTGGTGAGCACGCCGATGAGGATGCTGATGATGAATACACCGCCGAGCGTGACGACGAACATGCCCATCAAATAGCCGGGCGTGCCGGTGTCACCGCCCATGGTGCCCGCATCCATCGTGCGCATCAAACTGCGCCACGCGATTTCAAAAAAGTCCGGGACCGGATCCAGGCTCACGACACCTGATTCGGCGTCTTCCGTGGGAGGATTCGCGACACCGGTGACGGTGATGACGGTTGCCATCACGAGAATAAAGACGACCGAGACGACCGCGAGCCACGCGATCAGCGCGATCGGTCCTCTCGACAGCGTGTTGTCGAACGCGTAACGCAAACGGTCGGTGAAGGTGGGTTGTTTCATTATGATCTCCTGGATGGGGCGATTGAAATCGCCTTTGATGGGCTTGCGCCGGTCGCCCGCCTACGCGGGCGAAGCATTGCGTCCGCGTAAGTGGACGCCCAACGGAACGGCTCAGGCGAGCTGACTTTCAATTAGCACGAACCAAGCGACTTTTGAGCACCTGCCAATACGCCTTGACTCTCTGCGCGCGCAACGCGCGCTTGTGACCCAGCACCCATTTTACACTTTCCCGCGCGATTTGAAAAGCGAACGTCGCCAGCAAAAACACGCGCAGAATTTCCGCGAAGAACGCGCCGCGATATTTCCGCCAGTACCGAATCTTGCTCGTGTTGAAATGAATGTCGCGCGCCGCGACCGCTTGCTCGGACGATTTGCCCTCGTAATGCGCGATCTGCGCGGTTGGCAAGTACACGATTTGCCAAACGGCTTTTTTCGCGCGATAGCACCAATCGAGTTCTTCCGAGTACATGAAAAACGCTTCATCCAATCCACCAATCTGCTCGTACACTTGCCGCCGCACAAACATCGCCGCGCCGTTGATCCAGTCTACTTGTTGCGTTGCGTCGTCGCGCGTGTCCAACATGTAATAGCGCGCGAGCACGCGATTGCGCGGAAACCATTGTTGCAGAAGCGTGGATTCGAGAAACGCCGTGGCGAGTGTGGGGAAGCGGCGGCGCGAGGATTGCACGGCACCGTCGCCGTAAAACAACTGCGGACCGATGATGCCGACGCGCGGGTTTTGCTCCGCGTACTCGTACAGCGTTTGCAACGCGCCGGGGCGTAGTTCGGTGTCGGGGTTGAGCAAAAAAAGATAACGCCCCTGCGCTAGCGCAAGGGCTTGATTGTTCGCACGCGTGAATCCCAGGTTTTCGGTATTTGCAATCACGCGCACCCTGGGAAATTCATCGCGTAACATGGCGACGGTGTCATCGCGCGACGCGTTGTCCACGACGATGATTTCAGTCGCCAGTCGCCGGTCGTCGGTAGACAGACTAGACTGTTGACTTGCAACTGACTGCAAGCATCGTCGTAATAACTCGCGCACATTCCAACTGACGATGAGGATCGAAACGTCCACTCAGAGAGTTCGCTCCACCACGAAATTGGCGAGATCAATCAACGCGCGGCGGAATGAAGTGTCCGGAAAAATCGTGAGCGCATCTATGGCTTGTTGTACAGTCGCACGCGCTTCGGCTTTTGACGTGGCAATCGCCGGCGAACGGCGAATCGTGTCCACCAACTCGTCTATCGCGTTCATCAATTCCGGGATGTTGTTGCCGCGCGGGTCTTGCTCCATAAAATAAAACACCGGCAAGGTGTACGTGCCTTGCCGCAAATCGCTGCCAACCGGCTTGCCCAACTGTTGCTCGTCGGACGTGAAATCGAGAATGTCGTCCACGATTTGGAACGCGCGTCCCAGACTGTGCCCGTACACTGTCATCGCGCTAATCTCTTTTTCGGACAAGCCCGCCAACACCGCGCCGCCTTCGGTGCTCGCGACGAACAACGAGCCGGTCTTGCTGTCAATGTGGCGATAGTATTCTGCGCGATTGGGGGGCCAATGCATGCCGCCAAAATCCTGGCGAATCTCGCCTTCGCAAATCGCCATCAAGGTGCGCGCGAAAATCCGCATCACGCGAAAATCGTCAATGCTCGCGGCGATGTCCGCCGCGCGCGCGAGGAGAAAATCGCCGGCGAGCACGGTCGCCGTGCCGCTCCAACGCGAGTTGATCGTCGGACTGCCGCGGCGCACCGGCGATTTGTCAATCAAGTCGTCGTGAATCAACGTCGCCGCGTGCACCAGCTCGACGGTGATCGCGAGTGTATACGCCTTGTTCGGATCGGCGGGACCGAACTTGGTCGCGAGAATCGCGAGCGCGGGACGAACTCGTTTGCCGCCGCTCTCGATCAGCGATTCGAACACGCTGCCCAACGGCGCATAATCTACGCGCACCGCGTCGCGCAGACGCACTTCGACTTCTTGTAACTCGGTTTGAATCGGGGACAAAATCGAATTGAGACCCAAAGTTCACTCATCCTGCCGTTTTCAGACGAAACAGCATTTCACTATTGCGCGACGTGGATTGTTGTGCCACGTCCAGAGTCAGGTTTTTTAGTTCCGCGAGTTTTGCCGCGACGCGCGCGACGTTCGCGGATTCGTTGCGTTGCCCGCGTAGCGGCGAGAGGTACGGCGCGTCCGTTTCGATCACGATTTTGTCGAGTGGCAACGCGCGCGCGATCTCTTGCAGACGTGTCGCATTCTTGAAGGTCAGATTCCCGGCAAACGAAATCGCGTAACCCAGGGCAATCGCCTGTTGCGCCATCGCGAGATCGCCGGAAAAACAGTGCAGGATTCCACCTTGCGAAGGTTTGACGACCTTCGCAAGGGTTGCCATCAGTTCTGCATGCGCGTCGCGGTCGTGAATCACCACCGGCTTGTCGAGTTCCGCCGCGAGTTCGAGTTGCGCGATGAACGCGCGTTCCTGGATTTCGCGCGGCGGATTTTGTTGCCAGTAAAAATCCAAACCGATTTCGCCGATGCCGACGACCTTGGGATGTTGCGCCAATGTGCGAATCGTCGCGAGCGATTCGGCGTCGCATGTGTGCGCGGCTTGCGGATGAATGCCGACGACCGCGTAGACACTTGCGTACTGCTCCGCGAGCGCGACTGCCGCGCGGCTCGTCGCCACATCCGTGCCGGCGGTGATGATCGCGGCGACGCCGGCATCCATCGCGCGCGCGAGCACCGCGTCGCGGTCGTTCGCGAATTGTTCGTCGTCGAGATGGCAGTGCGCGTCAATCAACTAGCGCAACCCCGCCAACTTCAATCCCGCGTCGAGAATTTCTTGCCGTTTGCGATCCTGGGTCGTTTCGACGTAAAAGCGCATGATCGGCTCAGTGCCGGAAAAGCGGATGCACAGCCAGCCGCCGTCGTCGAGCAGGTATTTGAACCCATCCATCAAATTGATCTCGGTCACTTTGAATCCGGCAATTGTGCTAGGTTGCGCGTCATGCAAACGCGCCATGATTTCGCCGCGTTGTTCTCCCGGAAACTCTGTGTCAATGCGTTCGTAGTAATGCGGTCCGACCAACTCGAAGAGATGGTCGAGCAACTGCGACGGCGTTTTGCCGGTCTGCACGACGAAATCCATCAGATACAACGCGGCGACGATGCCATCGCGTTCGGGAATGTGATCGCGAAACGCATAGCCGCCGGATTCTTCGCCGCCGATCATCGCGTTCGTTTCCAAAATTTTCGGCGCGACGAACTTGAATCCGACGCCGGTCTCGTGTACTGGCACGTTGAAACGCTTGCCGAGTTTGTCGAGCATCGAAGTTGTGTTGAGCGTTTTCACGATCGCGCCGCGCATCCCGCGCACTTCGAGCAGGTAAAGCGCGAGCAACGCGTACATTTGCAGTTGGTGAATGAACACGCCTTGTTCGGTCGAGCCGCCGATGCGATCCGCGTCGCCGTCGGTCGCGATGCCGAGATGCGCGTGCTCGCGTTTGACGAGTTCCATCAGCCCGTTGACGTTCGGCGGAATCGGTTCTGGGTTGTTCATTTCCGGAAAACTGGGATTGCGATAGTTATGAATCTCGACGACGCGCGTCGCGCCGCCGGCGAGCAATTCCTTGAACCAGCCCATCCCCGCGCCCCACATCGAATCCACCGCGAGGGTGAGACCCGCTTGGCGCAGCGGTTCGATGTTCACGAGTTTGTCGAGTTGTTTGCGAAACGCCGGTTTCGGATCAAAGATTTCGATCAGCCCTTGCGCCTGCGCGTCTTTGAACGGCATGCGCTTGACGTTTTCCGGCGCGGGGATGAACGACTCGATTTGCTTCAAGCCCTCGGGACCGATTGCGCCGGCGTAATCCGCGCGCACCTTGAAGCCGCCCCACATCGGCGGATTGTGCGACGAGGTGAGGTTGACCGCGCCGTGCGCGCGCTGCGCGAGAATCGCGTACGAAATGACTGGTGTGGGCGTTGGGCGATCTACCATGAACACTTTGATGCCGTGCGCGGCGATCACTTCGGCGACGACCTGCGCGAACAGTTCGGCGGAAAAACGCGTGTCGTAGCCGATCACCAACCCGCGTGTCGTTTGCTTGGTCGCGATCAAGTACTGCGCCATGCCGTGCGCGCAGCGACGCAAATTTTCGTACGTATAATCATCGGCGATCACGCCGCGCCAACCATCGGTGCCAAATTTGATCTCTGTGGGCATGAATGTCCTTCAAGTTCCCTCATTTCCATTCTGAAAGGAAATGAGGGAAATAAGGGTAATCAAGGAAATCGGAAATAGAGGAACTGGGTTTTAGGTAATCGTTTGCCGAATCACGTCCGCAATCGCGTTTGCCTCGTGCGCGATCATTGCCGCGTCGAGACCTTCGATCATCACGCGCGCGAGATTCTCGGTGCCGGAATAACGCAACAGAATGCGCGCCTCCGCGCCCAGGATTTCGCGCGCGTGTTCGACGCGCGCCTGAATGACCGGCACTTGTTCGAGCGGCGGTTTGCGCGGCACACGCACGTTGACGAGCACTTGTGGATAGCGCGTCATGCACGACGCCAGTTCCGCAAGCGTTCTGCCGCTCCGCACGATCACATCCGCAACGCGAATCGCGGTGTACAGTCCATCGCCGGTCGTGTGCCCGCCGTCGAACAGAACGATGTGCCCGGACTGTTCGCCGCCCAGGATCGCGCCGCTCGCGCGCATCCGCTCGGTGACCCAGCGGTCGCCGACCGGCGTGCGCTCCATCGCGATGTCAGCCGCGCGCAGAGATTGTTCCAAGCCGACGTTCGCCATCACCGTCGAGATGACGGCGTTGCCGCGCGCCGCGAACAATCCGCGCGCTTGAAAATCGCGCGCGAGAATCGCGAGCACAAAATCGCCGTCCACATAGTTGCCGCGTTCGTCCACGAACACCGCGCGGTCGCCGTCGCCGTCGAACTGGACGCCCCAGTCCGCGTGCGCGCGCAACACCGTCTCGCGCAACAATTTCGGTTCGAGCGAATCGTATCCGCGATTGATATTGACGCCGTCCGGTTCGTGATTCAGCGTGAGGACCTCGGCGCCAAGCACGCGCAACGCGCGCGGCGCGAGTCGAAACGTCGCACCATGGTTGCAATCTACGACGACGCGCTTGCCGCGCAAGATCGGTTGACGGCTGACCGCGCTGAGCGCAAAGTCAAAATACTGTTCGACCGTTGCAGTTTCGTCGTGCCGCTGTCCGATATGCTCGGCGACCGTGCCCGCGCCCAACTCGGTTTGCGCGAGCATTTCGATTTCGTTCTCGCGCGCGTCCGGAATTTTGAAACCGTCCGCGCCGAACACCTTGATGCCGTTGTCCTGAAACGGATTGTGCGACGCGGAAATCGAAATACCGCACCGCGCGCCGAGCGCGCGCGTGAGATACGCGATGCCGGGGGTGGCGAGCACGCCGACATGCAGCGTGTCGAAGCCCTGCGCCATCAAGCCCGCGGCAAGCGCGTGTTCGATCATCGCGCCGGAAATCCGCGTGTCGCGTCCGAGCAGCGCGCGCGGACGCGTTGCGCCGCGACCGATCACCTGACCGATCGCGCTGCCGATGCGCGTGACGAATTCCGGCGTCAACGGAAATTGATTCGCGATGCCGCGAATGCCGTCCGTGCCAAAAAGTTTTTCCATTTACAAATTGTGTTGTTTCTTCAACGCGGCGAGATCCGCTTCGACCATCTTTTCGATCATTTGCTCGAAGGTCACGTGCGGTTCCCAACCTAGTTTTTGTTTGGCTTTGTTCGGATCGCCGATGAGCAAGTCCACATCGGCGGGGCGCAGGAACGCTTCGTCCACGTACACGTAACGTTGCCAATCTAAGTCCATGCACGCGAACGCGACCTCGCACAGGCGTTTGATCGAGTGCGTGCGACCGGTTGCGATCACGAAATCTTCGGGGTGATCTTGTTGGAGCATCAAGTTCATCATTCGCACGTAATCGGGCGCATAGCCCCAATCGCGTTGCGAGTCCAAATTGCCCATCGGCAATTTATCCGCCAACCCCAGCGCGATTTTCGCGGCGTTGTACGTGACCTTGTGCGTGACGAATTCCAAACCGCGGCGCGGCGATTCGTGATTGAACAGGATGCCCGACACCGCGAAGAGATTGTACGATTCGCGGTAATTGACGGTGATCCAGTGACCGTACACTTTGGCGACGCCGTACGGACTGCGCGGATGAAACGGCGTGGTCTCGCGTTGCGGAATCTCAACGACCTTGCCAAACATTTCGGAGGACGACGCTTGGTAGAAACGAATTTCCGGATTGACGAGGCGAATCGCTTCGAGCATACGCGTGACGCCGAGCGCGGTGAATTCGCCGGTGAGTACTGGTTGCTTGAACGAGGTGGGGATGAACGATTGCGCGGCGAGGTTGTACACTTCGGTGGGGCGATGCTCGCGCACGATGTCAATCAACGAAACCTGGTCGAGCAAGTCGCCTTGCACGATGCAAACTTTATCTTGGATGTGTTGAATGCGTTCAAAGTTGATCGTCGAGGTGCGGCGCACCATGCCGATGACCTCGTATCCTTGTTCCAGTAGAAACTCGGCAAGATATGAACCATCCTGCCCCGTGATGCCGGTAATCATTGCTTTCTTTTTCATTGTTTGTTTACTTGTTCTCTCCAGTAATCTAGAATATCGCGCAGACTCTGGTCGAGCGGAACGATCGCGTGCCAACCGGTTTGCGCGCGGAATTTCGCGGCGCTGCAGAACATCAACGGTGTGTCCGAGGGACGCAAGCGCGTCGGGTCTTGCTCGATGCGAATCGGTACGCGGCTCTGCGCGAGCAACAACTCGACGATGTGTTGGATCGAGACGGCGTACTCGCTGCCGATGTTGTATACCTCGCCGGGCGCGCCGCGTGCCATCGCGAGATGATACGCGCGCACCATATCGCGCACGTCGCTGAAATCGCGTTGCGCGCTGAGGTTGCCGACGCGCAAGACCGGTTCGCGTTTGCCTAGTTCGATTTCGGCGATCTGCTTGGCAAAGTTCGAGGTGACGAATTGATCGTTCTGGCGCGGTCCGATGTGATTCGACGGTCGGACGCGAATGACGGGCAGGTGGTGGCTCAAAAAATACTGCAAGCCCAAAAAATCTTGCGCCATTTTGCTGACGCCGTACGGACTATCGGGACGCAATGGTGTTTCTTCGGTGACCGGAATCTCGTGCGGCTCGACGCGCCCGTACTCTTCCATCGAGCCGATGACCAAGATGCGCGGCGTTAGACCCAGGCGCACGACCGCGCTGAGCAAATTCACTTGCGAGCGCAAATTGATTTCGATGGTCGTCCATGGGTCTTGCCAGGAAATCGGGGGGAAGGCTTGCCCGGCGAGATGGTAAATGTGATCCGGGCGCGCGCGTTCGAGCAACGATTCGGCAAAGCGCGGATCCGTGAGGTTGCCCGCGATAAAGACCGCGCGTCCTTCCAAGTGGGCGATGTTCGCGCAATCGCCAAACACGCCGCCGACAATTTCGCAGTCGCCTTGCGCCAACAAAAAATCGGCAAGGTGACTGCCGGCAAATCCATTCAACCCGGTGATCAGCGCGCGCAAACGGTGCTCCTCATTCAAAAAGTCGGGCGCATTATAACTCAAGTTCTAATGATTCGCAAAACACCGTGCAATAGTTTGACTAAAATCGTGCTCTCTGCTATACTGGTTGCGCTGTTGGAGGAGTGCCGGAGTGGACTATCGGCGCCGCCTTGAAAGCGGATGGGTCTAAAGCCACGGAGGTTCGAATCCTTCCTCCTCCGTCGGATTGGAAGTTAGATGTTGGAAGTTAGAAATTAGAGCGTCCGGTTCCGACGGTGTTTTCCAATCTCCAACCTCCAACATCCAAAACCTGGAGGGGTCGCATAGCCTGGTCTAGTGCGGTCGCCTGCTAAGTGACTATAGGGGTCCTAAAAGCTTCTATCGCGGGTTCAAATCCCGCCCCCTCCGCCAGTTTAGTGCAATAGTTCGATAGTGCAATAGTTGAATCGTCTGTCGTTATCAACTATCGCACTATTGCACTAGCAAACTCTCGAACTAACTCCCCGTAGCGCAATTGGATAGCGCGCAGCCCTGCGGAGGCTGAGGTTGCGAGTTCAAGCCTCGCCGGGGAGGCAGTGCAACGCCGAGTCGCGATTCGCGGCTCGGCGTTTTGCATTCCGCGTGATTGTGTGTAAAATATCTGCCGCGCTCCGCGTCGTGAAATTCGCAAAGGAGTACAGATGCGCGATTGGTTAAACGACCTCCGCCGATTGCAGGTGATTAGCGCGGTACTGGCGCTCATCGGTTTGCTCGATTCGATTTATTTGTTGTGGACGAAACTAACGCAGAATCTCATCGTGTGCGGACTGGGTGAATGCGAGACCGTCCAGGCAAGTCCGTACTCGTCTCTGCTCGGCGTTCCCGTCTCGGCGATTGGCATCGCGGGATACGCGACCTTGCTCGCGCTCGCGGGGTGGGCGTTCTTCGCGCGCGATGATGCGCCGGTATGGCTCACCGACATTCGCTTGATGTGCACCGGCGTCGGCTTGTTTTTCGCCGTGTATCTCTCGGTGATCGAATTGTTCGTGCTTCACGCGATCTGCGGTTGGTGCGTGTTACAACAGGTCGCGATTCTCGGAATTCTTCTCGGCTTGTTGATCGAGCGACGTATCGAACGCGCGTGACGCGCGCGGATATTTTCGCATCGCCGCGACCTGTGGTATAATGCGCCTCGAACTTGTCCAGCAAAGGAGTGGCTGTGGATTTCTTTCCTTCGTCCGTCGCGTTTAGCATTCCGCTTCCCGACGGCGGATCGTTTCCGATTTACTGGTACGGCATTGTGATCGTGCTCGGCGCGCTCGCCGGCGCATACATCGCGAGCATCGAAGCCAAGCGGCGCGGGATAGACCCCGATCACGTGTGGAATGCCTTGCTTGCCGCGTTGATTCTCGGCGTGATCGGCGCGCGTTTGTATCACGTCATCTCATCGCCGACGGGCACGAACATCGGGTTCGACTATTACCTGCAAAACCCGATCGAGATTTTGAACTTTCGCTCCGGCGGCTTGGGCATCTATGGCGCGGTCGCGGGCGGCATCCTGGGTATCTATTTGTATGCGCGGTACACCAAGATCAACTTCCTGCAACTCGTTGATCTCGCGATGCCGGGACTGGCGCTCGGTCAAGCGATAGGACGCTGGGGCAATTTTTTCAACCAAGAATTGTACGGCTACCCGACCGATTTGGCATGGGGCATCAAGATTGATGCCGCACATCGCTTGCCGATTTTCAGCGACCTCGACAAATACCCGGTGGACACGACGCGCTTTCATCCGACGTTTTTGTACGAATCGTTGCTGATGATCGCCGTCACGATTGCCCTGGTCGTGATCGTGCGCCGCTGGCAGAACGCCAAGCTTGGCGATATGCTGTTGCTGTGGGGTATGTTCTACGGCGTAGTACGTTTCCTCACCGAATTTCAACGTCCCGATGCGTGGTTGATTAGCGGCGTAGCGACCGCGCAAATCATCGGCATGATTATGGTGGTGGTCTGTGGTGTGATGTTGATCTATCGTCACACGGGACCCAGCAAGGCGGAACTGGCGGCGCAACGCGCGCGCCAACGCCGACGCCAACAACAATCGCGCTAGAATGAAAAGAGACGAGGCGAATGCCCCGTCTCTTTTTTTCTCGGCTCTCCCGACTTGAGCGGAACAGCATTTGTAAACCACAGATTACACAGATTACACTGATCATAAAATCTGTGTAATCTGTGGTTATTCTCCAGTTCAAATCGGAAGAACTTTTTTCTTTTTCAAAACAAATGATCCTCGACCACACGCGCCGGTCCGCCCGGCGCGTTCATCATTACCTGTTGCACCTCGGCGAGTTGGCGCGCGCGTGCAACGACCTCCTCCGCGTCTTTGCCCTCACAAATCAAATGCACGTTCGGTCCGGCATCGAGCGTAAAATAAACCGCGAGTCCCTCCGCGCGCCACGCGTGCGCGGCTTGAATCACGCGCACCATCGCGGGCGACCAATAATAAATCGGCGGGGTCGAGGTCATCGCGATTATGTGCAACTCGACTGCGTCTTCTTCGAGCGCGGGACCGAGCAGCGCTAAATCTTTGGCAAACAGAGCGCGGCGCACGCGTTGCAAACGCAACGGCAACGCGCGGAGGCGTTCGTCTATGAAATGACTCGTCTGTGCGCGATTATGCCCATCGCTCGACCCAACTTTTTTCTCCTCCGTGCTCACAATCGCGATCACATCGCGCAAATCCCAAAAATCCGCCGGTGCGAGACTGACCGCGTACGAATTCGCGTGTTCCGTGCCCGCCATCCACTCGACGAACCCGTCGGGAATCGAACGGCACGCTGAGCCGGACCCTTGCCGCGCCAGCATCGAAAGCTCGCGTTCATTCAGGCTCAAACCGGCGGCGCGCGTCGCGGCGAGCGAGAGCGCGGCGAATGCGCTGGCGCTCGATGCCATGCCGGTGCCGGTCGGAAAATTATTTTGCGACGCGACGCGCGCGCGCGTTTCGATTTTGGCGCGCGCGCGGATGCGGTCGAGATGCGCGATCACGCGCGCGCGCACTGCAACACTGGCTGGTTCATTCGCCAACGTAACCGAATCGTCGTTGAGCATCGCGTTAAACGCAACCGTCGTCGTCGTCGTCGCGTGATCGAGATTCATCGAAATCGAGTTGTTCAACGGCACGCGGTACGTTGCATCGCGATTGCCCCAGTATTTGATGAACGCGATGTTACTTTTTGCCTCAGCGGTAGCTTTTTGCAACATTTGTTCTCGATCACCTTTTCAAAAATTTCTTGGAGCAGTATACCACGCTCGTATTACACGGCAAAATAAGGAAAAATAGGACAGTGTAGCATCGCTACCGAAACACCGCTCAATTTTACCGAAGAGGCGCGGAGAACGCGGACGCTCTGCGAATCTTGAAAAACTCTGCGCTCTCCCCTGGCACTTGCGTTCCCGCCAGGGCAAGTGTGCGTCTCGGTGGTGAGTTAACAAAACGTCGGTGGGCTTGCTACAGTCTCAAAAATAGCGCTCGCGGGCATTCTGGAGTACGCGATTCGCAGTGACAGTCGGACATTGACCAAGCCCTAATTCGCAATTCTAACTGCTTGACAAACAGATGATATGATGGTATGATTGTATTACAAAGTAGAGAAGAAAGAGGTGTTTCCAATTGGGACGCGTTGTCAAAAAAAACTTGGCCGATGGGGTCATTGACGAGATCCGGCGCATGATGGAAAGCGGCGAGCTGAAAGTGGGTGACAAGTTGCCCAATCAGTACGAACTCGCCGCCAAACTGGGTGTTAGCCGCCCCTGTTTGCGCGAAGCGTTCCACACTCTTGCTCTGATGGGTGTGATCGAGCAGGCGCCGGGAATAGGAACTGTGCTGCGGCGGCAAGTTCCTGAAATGCCGCCCAATCGCTTTGCCCTCCCTCTGGTCTCCGATGCGGCAGGAACGCGAGAACTGATCGAGGCGCGCCGATTCATCGAAGTCGGGATGGTGGAGTTGGCGGTCCAAAAAGCGACTGACGCCCAAATCCAACAGATGGGAGACCTGGTCGAGGAAATGTCTGACGCGATCAAGAGTAACAACCTCACCGAATATATCGCAAAGGATACCGCTTTCCATCATCTCATTGCGGAGGCATCCAACAATCATTTCATTGCCAATGTATTTACCGATGTTCGCAATTCCATGGATCAGTTCATTACGGAATCCTTCAGCGTCCTTCCCGGCATGTCCGAGCGATCCTTGACCGCGCATCGGCGAATCTATCAAGCGATCAAATACAGGGATCGGGAAAAGGCAATCAAGGAAATGACCCGCCACATCCTAGAAGTGCAAGAGGCAATCGAACGCTATTACGGCGCGGCGATGAAGAAAGACCTCGCACAACAATCTCCTAAAGAACGAGCAAAAGCCAAGTAACAGATTGAGTCATTCGGGGAGAACAATGTTCATCGATCAGGAAAAATGCAAAGGATGCGCCAAGTGCATTCCCTATTGCCCAGTGAGTGCGATCATCGCCTTCAAGAG
The DNA here is from genome assembly GCA_016219275.1 of Chloroflexota bacterium. Classification (NCBI taxonomy): domain Bacteria; kingdom Bacillati; phylum Chloroflexota; species Chloroflexota bacterium. Next base: position 19,345 of record JACRBM010000037.1, on the reverse strand, counting down.
AGATAAAGCCCAGGGGATTGACGCACACGCCATCATCGTGAGCGACGAATGTGTTGAATGTGGCGCGTGCTATCGGGCGAAGTTATGCGCCACAAACGCGATTGTGCGTGATACTCTGCCATATCCGCGAGTTTTGCGGCAGCTCTTCAGCGATCCATGGTTCTCCCACCCCGGCACCGATATTCCGGGCAGGGGTACGGAGGAGATGAAAACGAACGAAGTCACTGGTCGCTTTTGGGATGGCTATATCGGGATCGGATTGGAGTTCGGGCGACCGGCGCTGGGATGTAGATTAAAGGAAACCGAAAAAGCGTTCAAGCGCCTGTTGCCCTTGGGTTTTGTGCTCGAGCCAAAGAATCCCCTCACTCAATTGATCGCCGATCCGAAGACGGGTGCGCTGAAACCCGAAGTGCGGGAAGAAAAAGTTCTCTCGGCAATTGTCGAAGGCATCGTGCCATTAGAGAACGCCGAGCGCGTATTCCAGACAGTCAAAGAACTTGCCGAGGAAATAGACACAGTGTTTAGTCTGGATGTGATCGGCAAGGTAACTCCTGATGGGAAGATCCCCGCGCGCGATGCGATGAAAGAAGCCGGCTTTGAGCCATCGCTTGCCGGCAAGACAAACGTTGGACTGGGACGCCCTCTGTTTAAGAATCCACAACAAGGATAATCCACAGTGACTCACACACTGCACCGCAAAGGCGAGGCGCATGATCTGAGTGACGATCACGTTCTCCTCGCAATGGCGGCGACCGGCATTACGCACAAAGGTTCCGCCGAAACCAAACGCAAGATGTTCGAGCTTTTAGCAAAGCATCCTCATGTCAACTGCGGCGATGTCAAGACCGGCAGTCTATACAATTCCGATTTTGAAAGCATCCGCGCCGGCTTTCAAGACACCTCCGTACTCCATTATGTCTTCCCCGATAAAGAGACCGTGATTCGCGTTCTGGAAGACCTTCAAGCCGCCGACCTGGGACTCTCGGTGGTGATTACGGGTCTCTTCGACGACACACAAGCGGCGTGCCAAAAGTCAGGACTGCCGATGCACACCGTCGAATACTCCGGCGGCATTTTGGGCAAGACAGACCAACTCGCCCCGGACCCAATTTTGGAAATCACCACCATGTGCGGGCATGGACTCGTCGCCGCGAACCTCGTCCTCGAAAATGTCAAGCTAATTCGAAAAGGGAAAAAGACCTGCGCCGCTGCCGCTGCTGAAATTGCTGCGCCGTGTTTGTGCGGCATTTTCAATCCCAAGCGCGCCGAACGATTGCTTGCGAAACTTGTTTAAGAATCAATAAGACAGAAACCAGGTTTCTCCGCGAAGCGGAAACCTGGTTTCTGGCGAACCAATTCACCTGGAGGTCTCTATCGCATGATTGAACCAATCCAACCCGTATCGGACTGGCAGCACGGTGTCGGTCAAGTCAAGATGATCATCAACGGAGAATCCGTGGAAGCCGCGAGCGGCAAGTGGCTCTCCGTTGAGAATCCGGCACACAAAGGAACCGCCGCCGGGCAAGTTCCCAAAGCCGGTGCCGCCGAAGTTGATCAAGCCGTTAAAGCCGCCGCCGATGCCTTCCCCGGCTGGAAAAACACCCCTGCGCGCGAACGCGGCAAAGCACTGCTCAAGATCGCCGACGCGATTGAAAGCTGCAAGGAAGATTTCGCTCGATTGTATTCGATTGAAACGGGCAACGCCATCGCCACCCAGTCGCGCAATGAGACGATGCAGACGGCGGACATCTTTCGCTACTTTGGCGGCGTTGCCAGCGAGATCAAAGGCGAAGTTCTCCCGCTCGGTGAGCAACTCTTTAGTTATTCGCGCCGCGAACCCCTGGGAGTTGTGGGCGGGATCGTTCCCTGGAATGCGCCACTGGCGCTGGGCGCGCTGAAAATCTCGATGGCAATCACGCCCGGCAACACCCTCGTTCTCAAACCATCTGTAGAAGCGCCTCTCGCGACGATCAAACTGGTCGAACTCTGCCAACGCTTTCTGCCCAAAGGTGTTCTCAATATCGTTACCGGCAGTGGTTCCGAATGTGGCGAAGCGCTGATCCATCATCCGATGATCGCCAAGCTGACCTTCACCGGCTCGACGGAAGTCGGCAGAAACGTCATGCGCGCGGCGACGGAGCGCATCATCCCGGTCTCGCTCGAACTCGGCGGAAAAAGTCCGCAGATTGTTTTTGCGGACGCCAACGATGATGCCACGGTTGCAAACGTGATCAACGGTATGCGCGTCGTGCGTCAAGGACAGTCCTGCACCGCTGGCACTCGGCTTTACCTGCACGAATCCATCTTTGATTCTTTCATCGAAAAGCTCGTGACCAAACTGCGCGCGTTCAAAATCGGCGAGCCGCTGGATGACACGACCCAGGTGGGCGCTATCGTCAACGAAAATCAGTACAACACCATCTTGGACTATATCGCCGATGGTCTCGAACAACCGGGCGCAAAAGCCGTGTGCGGTGGGATGCCGCCAAAAACATTGCCGTTCACGGAAGGGTACTTTGTCGAACCGACGGTTTTTGTTGGTGTGCAGAATGACTGGCGGATCGTTCGAGAAGAGATTTTTGGTCCCGTCCTCGTCGTCATCCCCTGGAAAGACGAAGCCGAGGTCATTCGGATGGCGAACGACAGTCACTATGGCTTGGCGGCGTTCATCTACACTCACGATATTTCCAAAGCGCTGCGCACCGCTCACCAAATCGAATCAGGTTTCGTGCAGGTCAACCAGGGCGGCGGCATCGTCCCCGGCAACTCGTATGGCGGTTTCAAACAGAGCGGTATCGGACGCGAGTGGTCGCTGGAAGGCATGCTCGAGGGTTTCACTCAGCGCAAAAGCGTCACCGTCAACCTGGGTTACTAACTCACCTTATACCCAATTGTCATTTCGACGAGCGGAGCGAGGAGAAATCTCTAGTGAAAAAATAGATTTCTCGCTACGCTCGAAATGACAGTGCGTAACATCAGTTACCAAGTCGAAGGAGGAGAAAGATTTATTTATGAGTGACAACAATTCCCATGCTGATCCACGATTCATCGAGCAGGTTGACCTGAGCGATGTAATTCTCACCCGTTTTCAGCCCGGCGATGATCTGTTTCAGATGCTGACCAAAACCGTCAAAGACCAGGGCTGGGAGCGCGCGGCGATCATTTCCGGCATCGGCAGTCTCGAAGATGTGGTCTTTGTCGCGCCCAAGCCGGCGTTCTCGATTCCGGTCATTCCAGCGGAGAACCTGAACCGAATCGAGATGAAGGGTCCGTTTGAACTGATGAGCGTCGAAGGCAACATCGTTCCCCTGGTGGGTGAATTTGGCAACCTGAAGCACGGCGACTCGGTGCTGCACATCCACTGTCTCTTGTCCCACGGCAAAGGCGAACTGACCGGCGGGCACATGGTCGCTGCCAAGGTTTTCACCACAACCGAAATCTTTATCGCCAACGTCAAGAACTCGAACGTCAAAAAGAAAAAGAGCGAGGTCACCGGTCTTATGGAGTTCAGGAACGATTTGTAAACAAGACAAACTGCAAGTGTCTTGGAGACGCTGCCGTCTTCGAGAATTTGATTGAACGCAATCTCACCTTAGCAAGGAGGCTACCACAATGAGTACCACGAAACGACTTGTCGGAATGATCGTATTAATGACAATTTTGTTCGTATTGTCAGCTTGCGCCGCAACACCTACCCCGGCTCCCACCCCTGTTCCAAACACACCTGTCCCAGCAGTCAAGCCCACTAGTGCGCCGACGATTGCGGCGACAGCCGCACCGACGACTGCGCCCACCGCGCCGCCCCCACCTGCCGGGACGGTCAAGATCGGCGCGATGTACTCTCTCACCGGATCGGGCGCTGCCATCGGCACCGGTCAAATGGAAGGCGCGAAGATGGCGATTGACGAAATCAACAAGAACGGCGGCATCAACATCGGCGGCGTCAAGATGAAGATCGAAGGCGTGTTCCGCGACGACGAATCCAATCCCCAAGTCGCAGTGGCGCGCTTTAACGAAATCGTCAAAGACCAGAAAGCCACCGCGCTCGTCGCCGGCTCGATGGGGAATATCTCGGTCGCGCTCAATGAAGAAGTCAAAAAGACCAAGACCTTGTTCATCGCCACCAACGGTGTGCCCGAAGACTTTTTCAAGAAAGAGGTCAAAGCCCCCACATCGCTCTGCATCGTCGCCGCATCGGAATGGGCAGGACGTGGCGCGGCTGCTTACATGGTTGACCAAATGAAAGCCAAGCGCATCGCCAACTTTATGCCCGACTATTCGATCGGTCAGGGTACGATGAAGGGTTTTGAAGCGGTGATGAAGGATCGCAAAGGCGTCGAGTTTACGACGATCTGGCATCCGGTCAATAGCCCGGACTTGACAAGCTATCTCATCAAATCGCTTGAATACAAACCCGATGTGGTGTTCGTCGGATCGTGGGGCGCGGATGCGGTCAACGCCCTCAAGCAAGCCCTGGAAATGGGCGCGGGCAAAAAAGCCCCGCTGTTCCACTTTTGGTTGATGAACGCGTTTGCGACTGGCATCCCGGCAAACGCGATGGAAGGCGTCAAGGGTCAGATGTTCTGGTACCATGACATGCGCGGATTCAGCGACGCCGATGTGGTCAAAGCGTCCGAAGAATTTGTCACGAAATGGATGCAAGGTCGGAAAGAGCCGCCGGATCCGTACGCGATGAGCACGTACTACGGCGTCATGGAAATCGCACGCGCGATGGAACTGTCCAAGTCCACCGACCCGGACAAGATGTATGCCGCGCTGATGGATAACCCAGATTGGAAAGGTGCGAAAGGTCCAGCCAAGTGGCGCAAAGACGGCGCAGTCGTCTACAAATATTCGACCTGGATCGTCGCGGGCAAAGGGGCAGCCGAGCGCAAGAGCGATCGCTACGATGCCAAGTTCGACTTTGCCAAGATCGTTGATGTGTACAGCGGCGATGCGTTCGTCCCGCCGTTGAGCGCGATGGGATACTAGGGTGTTCAGACCCTAAGGGTTTTGGAAACCCTTAGGGTCTCTCCCCGACGAGAAGATATGAACGCGCTGATCGCCACTCAGAAACTGACCAAACGCTTTAATGGCTTGACGGCTGTCAACCAAGTTGATTTTGGTGTTCACGAAGGGCAAACCTCCGGCATAATCGGACCTAATGGGTCTGGCAAAACGACGCTGTTCAATCTGCTCTCCGGATATTTTCCTCCATCCGATGGTGCAATTGCTTTCGAGGGGCGCGACATCACACGCATTGCGCCTCACGAGCGCGTCAAACTGGGTGTCGGTCGAACTTTTCAATTGGTTTCGGTGTTCACCTCGCTGACGGTGTGGGAAAACTTGGTGCTAACGAACGTCCGCTTTCAACGCGCGGAAATGTCGCCGCCGCGTTTCTTTTTCCGTTCGGCGCAGCGCACCAAAATTCTGGAAAGTTGCGCACAGGCACTTGACTGGGTGGGACTCACCGACAAAGCAAACGCGAGCGTCGCCGAACTTTCGTACGGCGACAAGCGCATGTTGGAGATTGCGGTCGTCCTCTCGCTGAAACCGCGCTTGCTGTTGTTGGATGAACCGCTCGCTGGGTTGAGCGATCACGAGATCGCGCAAGTCGCCGCGCTGATTCAGCGCATCAAGACCGAACGCACGGTCGTGATCATCGAACACAAGATTTCCAAGATCGTGGATTTGGTCGAACGATTAGTTGTGATGAATGAGGGTCGGCTCATTTGCGATGGCGTACCCGATGTCGTGCTGCGCGACCCGCAAGTTCGAGAATGTTATTGGGGCAAGGAGGAGTAACGTGCTGCAAATCCGTGACCTGGGTGTCGCGTATGGTCACGCCCGAGTGATCCACAATCTCAACTTGACCCTGAATCCCGGCGAGATGGTTTTTATCGTGGGGCGCAACGGCGCGGGCAAAACCACGCTGCTCAAAACCATCGCCGGCTTGCTCAAGCCGATCAATGGGACGATCACGTACAACGATCAGTCCATCCCCGGTCAACCGCCGGAGAAATTAGCGCGCATGGGTTTTCGCTTTGTGGCGCAGGACAAGAAAGTATTCAGCGAATTGTCCGTACGTTCAAACATCGAACTTGCCGCATACGGCGCGGGTGAATCAATGGACAAGGCGTGGAGCAAGGTCACCCAGCTCTACCCCAAGATCGAAGAATTCCGCGACATGCCGGCGGGCAATTTGTCCGGCGGGCAACGCGAAATTTTGTTGATTGGTCGTGCACTGGTCGGCGATCCCAAGGTCTTGTTGATTGACGAACCCACCGAGGGTTTGGCGGCAATTGTGATCCAGGATATTTTCCGGATTCTAAGCTCCATGCGCAACGCGGTTTCTGCGATCATCGTGGAGCAGAATCTGTCAATCGTCAAGCGGCTGGCAGACCGCATCTACGTGATGAAGGAAGGCAACCTCATTTGCGAAATCGCCGACAGAGCCGCTATCGTCGATTCAGCTCAATTGGAGACGTACTTGTGAACATGCCTGCCGACTTGCGTGCTGTTTCGCATCTTGCGCGTTCCCTTTCGCCTCTTTCGCGTCCTCCGCGTTGGAAAATCTTTGGAGAGTTAGCTCTCATCGTCGTTGGTATCCTGTTGCTCTCGACAACGATCAAACTGCACTGGCTCACCGACTTTATCATTTTCTTCATTATTGTATTGAGCTTTGATTTGCTTTATGGGTACATGGGGCATCTCAGTTTTGGTCACATGTTATACTATGGCGCTGGCGCGTATGGCACGGGGCTGTTTCTCGTCAATGCCGGAAAAAATCCGATTGCCGCGCTGTTCGTTGGCGTTGCAGTGGCGGCGATCTTGTCGGCAGTCCTGGGTCTCATCGTCATGCGGACGCACGGCGCATCGTTCGCGTTGATCAACATGGCGTTCAACGAAATTGGATTCTTTATCATCCGGTCGCCGCTTGCCAAGTTCACGCGCGGCGACGATGGATTGTCTTGCAACGCCGAAAAGCTTTTCGGGATCGTTGATCTCAACGACGATTTGTCGGCATTTCTCTTTGTCGGGATCGTACTGCTCCTGGTTTTTGCATTTCTGCGAGTGTTGACGACTTCGCCGTTCGGCATCCTCGTGCGTTCGATCAAAGAAAACGAAAAGCGCGTGGCGTTTTTTGGATACGACACGTTCCGCAGCAAGTGGATTGTCTTCGTCATCAGTTCCACGCTCGCCGCGCTCGCTGGCGGTATCTTCACGCTGGTACGCGGATTCCTCAGCCCCCAGGTGATCAGTCCCTTTGGAAATGTGGAAGTTATTTTCGCCGTGTTGATCGGCGGCGCGGGCAATCTCTACGGCGCGTTGATCGGTGGCGCGATCTTTATGCTCATCAAAAACTTTTTGCCAGTCGCGATCCCAGAATTGTCGAAGGTTGTCGGTGTAAAACTGCCGCAATGGGAAATGTGGCTAGGCATCATCCTACTGATCATTGTATTCGCGATGCGCAAAGGTGTGGTCGGCGTGATTCGCACCCAATGGCACTATCGTTTTCGCGTGGCAAGGAACGCGCCATGATTCAGACGATCGTTTACGGATTCACCATCGGCGCGATCCTTTACTTTTTCTCCGTTGGACTTGCGCTCACCTTCGGCACGATGCGGATTATCAACTTTGCGCATGGCATGGTGTACGCGGTCGGCGTCTACCTCTTTATCGCGTTTCTAAAAGTTTTCGACGATTCCTTCCTCCTCGCGCTGGCGGCAAGTGTGATCGTCATGCTGCCGGTGGCGTACCTCATCGAGCGATTTATCATTCGGCGTTTGTACGGCGAAGGGCTGGATTATGCGATCATTGCGACGTATGGCGTTTTGCTGATCGGCACCGACGCGATTAAAATGCTCTGGGGCACGACTTCGCAACCGGTCAACGATCCGGTTGGGATTTCGATTGAGGTGGCTGATTTTGGTCTGCCGGTGTACCGGATCGCGATCTTTATCTGCGCGGTGGTATTGTTTCTCGCGCTCCGGCTTTTCTTCAAACGATCCATCATCGGCAAAATTGTCATCGCCGCGTTAGAGGACAGCGATGGAGTACGCTGCCTGGGTTTGGACGTGAACAAGTACTTTAGCATCATTTTTGTATTAGGCAGCGCGCTCGCGGTTCTGGGCGGCATCCTCTACGCGCCGATTTCGTCCGCAGAACCGTACATGGGTTTTCATATTCTGCTCCTCGCCTTCGCGGTGGTGATCGTCGGCGGCATGGGAAATCTCAACGGTACGTTCATCGCCGCGCTGGCGCTGGGGATGGTCATGGCGATCACCGGGCGGTTCTGGTCGCAGGCAGCCAACGCAATGGTGTTCATCGTAATGGCGCTTGTGCTTATCGTTCGCTCTAGAAGATTGACCCAGGATTAGTTAATGATCAAAGGTATCGGACACATCGGCATTTTTGTAACGAATATCGAAGCGGCGGTTGAGTCATTCTGCAAAACTTTCGATCTCGAAATGCCGGCGATTAAGGATGTGCCGGACCGAAGCATGAGGGTTGCCGTGATTTCCTGGGGCGCAGCCATGCTCGAATTGGTCGAGGATTACTCGAAGGATGGTTCGGTCGCGCGCATGGTCGGCGAGCGCGGAAGTTTCATTCATCACTTCTGTCTGCTGTCGGATAACATCGAAACCGATATCGCGAATCTGCAAAGCAAAGGCGCGCAAATGGCGACGCCACAGCCAGTCCTGGGTCTGCGCGGAAAACGAATCGCGTTTATCAAATCCGGAATCTTGGACAACGTTCCTATTGAGTTGTCCGACCCGTAACATTCATAATGTCAGAAGCCGATGGACGGCGGTCAGTGGTCTCGGACGGAATTCGTCCGCGTCGTCGGCGGTCTATTTTTCAAGGAGGAAAAACCATGATGAAAGGTGTTTGGCACAAGGTTTTGAAAGTTGACCTGTCGAAAGGTGAATGTCACACCGAGAATGTGCCGGATGGAGTCTACCAATATTTTATGGGCGGGAGCGGTCTCGTCGCGTACTACCTCTGGAAAGAGTGCCAAGCCGGCACGGGACCGTTCGATCCGGAAAACCGGTTGATCATGGCGGCGGGTCCGCTATCCGGTTCACGGCAAAGCGGTGCAGCCAAGTGGAGCGCCGGTGCGATCGGTCCGGCGATCAAGATGAACGTCGAATCGTCTGCGACCGGCTCCTGGGGCATGGAGATGAAGGCGTGCGGTATTGATGCGCTGGTGATTTCGGGTAAAGCGGCAAGCCCGGTCTACATCAAAGTCTCCGACGATGGCGCGGAGATCAAGGACGCCGCGCACATCTGGGGCAAGGATGCCTACGAAGCGGAGGACATTATCCGCGCAGCCGAAGGCGACAAGTTTGAAGTCGCCAGCACCGGGATCGCCGGGGAACGACTGGCGCGTTATGCGAATGTGCAGACCGCCAAGAAATCGTACCTGGGACGCTGCGGCTTGGGCGCGGTCATGGGGTCCAAGAATTTGAAAGCCATCGCCGTACACGGAACCCAGGAATGCGAATATCACGATCTGGATAAAATCAAGGAACTGAACAAAGCCCTCCACAAACGCATGTTGGATCAGCAATCGCTCAAACCCAAAGAGTTTCAGATCTCGTGGTTGGGTACGGCTATGGCAACCGCATTGTTTGCTCCGCAAGGTAATCTGCCGATCAAGAATTACCAGCTCGCCGATTTTCCGGAAGGCGTGGCGAACCTGGGTGGCAGACCATACGTGGAAAAACTCAACGCCAAACCCTGGCCCTGCCGCTATTGCGTGATCCAATGTCACAACAAGTGCGAGGTGCTAGAGGGACCTTATGCGTACAAGGGTAAAGGACCAGAGTACGAATCGTTTGCGATGATGGGGTTCAACCTCTTGGTCTCCAATCAAGAAGCCGTGGCATACGCAGGCGAGTTAGCCAACATCTATTCCTTGGACACGATCAGTCTCGGCGGCGTCCTCGCTTGGGCGATGGAATCGTACGAAAAGGGTGTTCTCACGAAAGAAGATACGTATGGCATCGATCTGACTTGGGGCAACGCCGATGCGATGGTCGAGATGGTCAAGAAAATCGGCGAGCGCGCGGAAGGATTGGGCTGGTGGCTGGGCGAGGGTTGCCAAGCCGCCGCGGCGCACTATGGCAAGGGATCCGAAGACTGGGCGGTGGCGATGAAGGGACAAGAAATCGCCGCGCACAACTGGCGCGCGCAGTACATCAGCGCGCTGAATTATTGCACCGGCGTCGCGGCGGGTCCCAACCACGAACGCGGCAACAGCCAGCACATCTGGGTCGGTCACATCATGCTGCCGGAATGGGGAATCGATCATGTCGAGAACGCGGAACGCTGGTCTTGGGAGAAGGCGGCGGAGCGCAACGCCAAGTTCCATGATTACTGCAACGTGATCAACTCAGCGGTACATTGCAAGTTCCAGGAATTTGCCTCCTACAACCTGACCGATCTGCTCGGCGTAATCAACTCTGCCACCGGACTCGAGTGGAGCCAGGATGACTTGCGCCATTGCGGCGAGCGCATCACCACACTCCAGAAAATTCTCAACATCCGCTACGGGTGGCAGAAGGCAGACGATTTCAGTTATCCAAAACGATTCATGGAGCCAGTGGATTCTGGTCCGGCGGCAGGAAAAATACCCGAGGGCTTGGACCAAGCGATCCTCGACTATTACGCTCATCGGCAGTGGGATAGTGAAGGCAAGCCGACCCAGGAATTGATCGAGCGATTGGGAATGCAAGCATACGCGGAATAAAAGTGATGCGTGATACGTGATGCGTGAAACGTAAAACGTGAAGCGTAAAACGTAAAACGATTAGATGAAAATCTTTGCGACGGTCGGCGGTCCGCCGTCGGCGGTCGTATTTTCAGGAGAGCTTTTCGTGGCAAAGACAAAATTGATGATTCACGATTTCTATCGCATGAAACAAGCCGGCGAAAAAATTTGCTGGCTCACGTCCTACGATTATCCCACCGCCCAGTTCGCCGAAGCGGCGGGCATGGACATGATCCTGGTTGGCGATTCGCTCGGCATGTGCGTCTACGGCTATTCGGGCACCGTGCCGGTGACGATGGATCAGTGCATCGTCCACTGCGAAGCCGTCCGTCGCGGCGCGCCGAACACATTCGTCATCGGCGACATGCCGTTTCTCAGTTACCAGGTTTCGGTCGAGGGTGCCGTCCTTAATGCTGGGCGCTTTTTCAAAGAAGCCGGGATGGACGCGATCAAGTTGGAAGGCGGCGTGCGCGTGGCGCGTCAAATCGAAGCGATCACGAATGCCGGCATCGTCGTCATCGGACACATCGGGTTGACGCCGCAAAGTTCCGGGCAACTCGGCGGGCACAAGGCGCAGGGTCGCACCGCGGACAGCGCGCAACTCGTCGTCGAAGACGCGCTCGCCGTCGAAAAAGCCGGCGCGAAGATGCTGCTGGTGGAAGCTGTGCCGCCGGAGGTCACCGCATACATCACCCAGACGCTCACGATCCCGGTTCTCTCGATTGGCGCGGGTCCGCATTGCGATGGGCAGTTGTTGATCGTGAGCGATCTGATCGGGCAGTTCCAAGCATTCACGCCCAAGTTCGTCAAGAAATATTGCAACGTCGCCGAGGTGATCACCAATGCGATGAAGGCATATTGCGAAGATGTTCGCGCCGGCACGTTCCCCGGCGAGGAACACTGCTATCGCATGATCGAAGGCGAGCATGACAAGTTCATGGCACGTATGAAAAAATAAGCTGCACTGCCTCACCCCACTCCCTCAACCCCCTCTCCCCTCTCCTGATGTAGTTCAATCAGGAGAGGGGAGAGGGGGCGAAGGGGGTGAGGAGGGCTTGAGGAATTACTCAATGGAAAATTTGCGCGATCGTGTACGTATCGAAGAAGAACGTTTAGTCGAAGTGAATGCGGTTCTCGCCGATCCGAACAACGAGTCGGTCAACCGGCTGCTAGAAATCGTAGAGCGCTATGGCGGACCCCAGGCAATCAACGCTAAAGCCGCCGACGCGCGCAAGCCGGAAAATCTCATGGCGCGTTTGAAAGAGATGCAATCGCCCTATGTGGCTGATCTGGAATGGCTCGCCGCGCAGCGCGACACTGGAGCATTCATCTCCATGTTCGACTACTACCAGAGTCGTGGGATCAATCCTGCCGCAATCAACACAAAAAATGCCGTGACGCTGGAAATCAGCGCACTGCAATATTTTCCCTGGTTGATCGCCGAAGCCAAACAAGCAATTGAAAAACGCGAGTTGATGCCCGGTCGCTACATCCGTGTGCGAAACATGAAAGAGCAACGCAAGGACCATGGCGATATTCTGGCAACCGCGCTGGCGGTGCAGATCGTCGGCGCGACGTACGTGGAAACGCTGGATACCAAGGGGACCGATGGCAGCAATATCCACCTGGGAGGACCGGACACGATCACCGGCTACTTTGGTGGAGTTGGTCAGCCCAATGACTATCCTTTCAAATGGGTGGACGAGTTTCTCTATCACTACACCACCTACGGCGTGCGCCAAGTCCTCAACATCAACCCCGGCACGGTGCTCGCCGGATACTTGCTTTACAAGTTAGGTGTGGACATCGAGTTCAAGATTTCCGTGTTCATGGGAAACGACAATCCGCTTTCGGTGTTGTGGACGTTGATGACCGCCAAACTATTTTCGCGGCAGGACGACACAACCAGTCTCATCGGATTCAATCTTTCCAACTCGGTCAACAACGACACCATCATCCAGTCTGCGAAACTAAGACGAGCGCTTGGTTTGGAAGACAAGGTGCGTTTCGAGCATCACATCACGGAAACCTGGAAATCAATCGTGCGGCAGCCGTACAATCGCCGGGACGAATTGGTGGAACTGGCAAAGGTCGTGCCGAACATCTCAGCGAAGCACGAAGGCGGCGAAGTCGAAACCGAAAAATGTCGCGAGCATCCATCGGACATTCTGGATTATTTTGCCGCCAAAGCCGATGTCGAAGCGAAAGGATTGATGCCGGCGCTTCTCAGAAACTATTTAGACAAACACGATTCGGTGAACTTGACGGCAGATGCTTTGATTTGCGCGGGAATTGGAGTCGTTGCGGCGAGCAACTTGCACCAATCGTGAAAGGTGAGTTCGTGAGCGATGCGAACGACCGGTACAAAAAGCAGATCATTTTTCACGGTCTCGGTCTGGAGGGGCAAGCGCGGCTGAGATCGTCGTCGGTGTTGATCGCCGGGGTAGGCGCACTCGGCAGTACCCTGGCGCACCTGCTCGTTCGCGCGGGAGTGGGGCGCGTGCGACTGGTTGACCGCGATCGTGTGGAACTGGGAAACTTGCACCGCCAGATTCTTTTCGACGAGGAGGATGTGGCACAGAACGCTTTCAAAGCGGAAGCGGCGGGTCGCAAGTTGCGATTGGTGAACAGTCAAGTTCAGATTCAAGCCGAGGTGCTGGAAATTTCGCAGAGCAACATCGATCAACTGATGACAGACACCGACCTGATTCTCGATGCTTTGGACAATATCGCGACCCGGCTCATTCTTAACGACGCCGCCATTCGATTGCGCAAGCCGTGGATTCACTGCGGCGTGCTGGGAAGCAAAGGGACTGTGTTGCTTACGATTCCCGGACGTACACCCTGCTTACGTTGTCTCTTCCCCAATATCCAGCCCAGCGACAATATCCCTTGGCTTGATACCGTCGGGATTCTCGGAACCATTCCAACTTTTGCCGCCACGCTTGCCGCTAACGAAGCGCTCAAGTTTCTGTCCGGAAACCACACGTCCCTGGCGCAGGGAATGATCCAATTCGATCTATGGCGCAACGAGTTCGAGATCATTCCCTTGCAGGGACCGTCCAAAGATTGTGTCTGCGCGATGTCTACGTACGAATAGAGGAAGCTATGCGAGTTCTCATCGGGTCGCCAGGTTGCGATATTCCGCCGGGCGCGCCGCTGTCCGATCTGGTCGCGGCGTATGAGGAAAAACTGGCGGATGATCCTATGATCAAAACGCTCAAAGCAAAAACCGGCAAGAGCTACCTGGTCTTTATCATCAACGGCGTGGTCATCAAACCGGACATGTTCGATCAAATCCGCTTGAACGCTGGAGACGACGTGCGCATCCAACACCCCTACTTTGGCGGTTGAATCAATCCGAATTTCGTGGACCTCAAGCTCAGAAATCACACGAGCCAACTTCAATAATGCAGTTAAAAAATCCGCGCTTGGAGAAGCGCGGATTTTTGACCTTTCAGGTCAGCGGAATAGGAAAGGCATTCACGCTGGCACCACGAGTTCCCAGACTAATCACCAAACGCGCGGTCAAAGTACCGGGCAATATGTTTGTCAATTGACTGTTTGATGAACGCGATATTACTTTTCGCTTTAGCGGTGGCTTTTTGAATTGGCATTTGTTTTGTTCGTCCCTACTTTGATTGAATCATAGTATAACACGCGTATCGGGTAGGGCAAAATAGGATCGTAGCTCCTCAATGGTGGAACATCAGAGACCATTTGAAGGATAAACCCGGCATGAGGATTCTAATTTATGCAAAACCAAGAGCGGCGACGAATCCGCTCTTGGTTTTGCTATGGCGCGCACTTGATTTGACCAGACGACTAATTGACTTTCGGACTATTTTCTTGCTGCCGCGTTTCTGTACATGTCTGTTCTCGCAAAAATGCGAACAGCATTTCCAGCGACGCAAAACCGCGCCGCTCGCCGGAGTGCGGATCTTCGAGCGAAGCGCGCCAAGTCGTTTCTCCGTTGTCGCGCACTTGCCACAAGCGCAACATATATGCGAGATAGCGCGGTTCCTGGGTCGTCATCGCGGTTTCCAGTGGCAGACCCTTCGGGTTTAAGACCCGAAGGGTCTTTCAAAAACTCAGCGAGCGGATGCAAGCAAAGCGATGAACTTTTGGGTCAACTCGGTGGTTCCATCAGGGCGTGCCGCCGACGCCATCTTGGGACAAGTCCCCGAAGTGACGATGTTCCCGTCTTGGACGACGCCTGCGCCTTTGAATATGCCTCCGGCTTTGGGAATGTAATTTTCATAACCGGGGTTTATCGCGAATTGTTTGCCATTCAAAACACCGGCGGCGGCCAATGTAAAAACACCAGTGAGCTGGGCAGCAACCGGCTTTCCTTGTGCGACTGCTTTTTTTACAATCTCGGCAGCGTCAGGGGGAACTTTGAACTCGGACGAGATGGGCGCCAAGCATGGCACGATGACACCGGCATAGTCGTCTACTTGGACATCTGCCAATTTCAGATCCGGTTTCAGAGTTGTTGCGCTTCCCACAAGGGGCTGACCTGAAGCCGACGCCACGACTACTTTGTAGCTCGCCTTTTCAAGCGTACTAACCATCACGCCAACTTCTTTGGTTAGCACAAGTTCCATGTCCTCCGATTTTTCCGACGCGAGGATCAGCAGGATTTTTTTTGGAGGCGCCGTCTTGGCTTGCGCCGCCGCCATCGCGGCTTGGATCTTTGCAAGCGATTCTGGCGTCACGGTAATCGTTTGAGACTTGATCCTGCCTCCCACGAACACGGCTTCCTCAATCGTGACGAGCGGGGCGACACCCATTTTCTTGTACGAATCCGTGGAAAACGTGCAGGTGTAGGTGATCTTGTCGCTTACCGCCCTGACGTTGCTCAACTCAACGCTAAAGTGGTCGGCGATCAAGCCCTTGTAAAAATCACGGATCTGTTCTTTGCCGGTCCGCACGCCCGACGTACCCGCTGGCGGAGGCGTTTGGGTTTGAGTCGCGTCATCCGCGAAGAAAGCCATTGCCGCATCGACGTTCCCGGCATTGAGCGTGTCTACCAGGACTTTGATCAGCGACGCGGGATCGGGCGGCGGCACGGGCGTTGGCGCCGGCGTGGCGCACGCGCCAAATGCGATAACGTAGAGCACGATGGCACAAATCAAAAACAGTTTCGTTTTCATTTTCTCCCCCTTGAATTGGAAATCAAAAGTTCAGCTTGACTATACCAAGCGAACGTAGGGAGAACGTAGGGAGGATGTAGGGAATTGAGAAATGTATAACCCTGGGGTATAATTGGATTGCCAATCAGTGTGCATTTAACTCCATCACGTTGCGCTATAACTCGGTTGCTCAAGCCAGTTAGCGCTTGACTCGGAGGAGGGAAGCCATGCCGCATCTCGCGCTTTCTTTGCTGGGAGCGTTTCAGGCAATGTTGGACGGCGAACCGATCACGAGCTTTGAATCGCACAAAGTGCGCGCGCTCCTCGCGTACCTTGCCGTCGAAAACGATCGTCCTCACGCGCGCGAGACATTGGCGGGCTTGCTGTGGCCCGATTTCCCCAACCGCGAGGCGCTGCGCAACTTGCGCCTCGCGCTCTCCAATCTCCGCCAAGCCATCGGCGACCACCGCGCCATACCTCCCTTCTTGCTGATCACGCGCGACACGATTCAATTCAACGCGGCAAGTGATTACACTCTCGATGCCATGACTTGGCTCCTGCAGACAACGGTCCAATCTCCAATCCTTCACTCCGTTCAGGACAGCGTCTCTAATCTCCAATCTCTAGTCTCTACCTATCGCGGCAAATTCCTCGATGGGTTCTCCTGCGACAGCGCGCCGGTTGAAGAGTGGCTGTTGCTCAAGCGCGAGCAAATCGGACAACAGGTTTTGCGCACGCTGCGCGATTTAACCGCGCACTCTGAAGAACGCGGCGAATACGAACTCGCGCAGAACTACGCGCGCCAACAACTCGAACTTGAACCGTGGGACGAACACGCGCATGGGCAATTGATGCGCGCGCTCGCGTACAGTGGATTGCGCAGCGCCGCGCTCGCGCAGTACGAAACTTGTCGGCGTTTGTTGAAGCAAGAGTTAGGCGTCGAGCCATCGCGCGAAACAGTCGCGTTGTACGAGAGCATCCGCGATGGGACACTTAAAACGCGCGCACCGACAAACGTGCCGCTGCCGCTCACCAGTTTTGTCGGGCGGCAAAACGAGATGGTCGAGGTCAAGCGATTACTCACGACCACGCGGTTGCTGACACTCACCGGCGCGGGCGGCTGCGGCAAAACGCGGCTCGCGTTGCAGGTGGCAACTGAACTCGCAATGGAAGAACGCTTTCAGCACGGCGTGTGGTGGGTTGATCTCGCCGCACTGAGCGATCCCGCGCTCGTGACACAATCGGTTGCGATGGTGTTTAATTTGAGCGAATCGCCGGGGATGTCGCTGCGGGTTGTCCTCACGAATTATTTGCGCGCGAAAGAATTGTTGCTCGTCGCTGATAATTGCGAGCATCTGCTCGACGCGTGCGCACAGTTGATCGGAACCCTATTGAGCGCGTGTCCCAAGTTGCAAATTGTGGCGACGAGCCGCGAGCCGTTGAATATAAGCGGCGAAACGGTTTGGCGCGTGCCGTCGCTCGCGCTCCCCGACCCTGCGCGGATTCCGCCGCTTGCGCAACTTCGACAGTATGATGCGATCCAACTTTTCGTCGAGCGCGCGCTGGTGGTCACAGCGAATTGGCGACTTGCGGAAAACGCTGCGCCAGTCGCGCAAGTGTGCGCGCGGTTGGATGGCATTCCGCTTGCGATCGAACTGGCAACCGCGCGGCTGAAGGTTTTATCGGCGGAGCAGATCGCGACGCGGCTGGATGATCGTTTCACTCTGCTGACCGGTGGCAGTCGGACCGCATTGCCGCGTCATCAAACGCTGCGCGCAACGATGGATTGGAGTTACGATTTGCTGTCGGACGCGGAGCGGTCTTTGCTTCGGAGGTTGTCTGTTTTTGCAGGCGGCTTTTCGTTGGAAGCAATCGAAGCAGTGGTCAGTGGTCAGTGGTCAGTGGACAGCAATCTGACCACTGACCACCATCCCCTGTCCACTGTGCTTGATTTGCTCACCGCACTCTTGGACAAATCCCTCATCGTTGTAGAGCAAAGAGACAATGCGACGCGCTATCGTTTGCTCGAAACTATGCGGCAGTACGCCCGCGAAAAATTGGCGGAAGCAAACGAATCCGAAATCTACGCCCGGCGGCATTGCGATTGGTTCCTCCGATTCGCGGAACAAGCCGAACCCCATGTGCTCGCCAGCGAACAACTGGAATGGTGCGAGCGGCTGGAGCGCGATATGGAAAACTTGCGCGCCGCGCTGACATGGTCGCTTGGGCAAACGGATCACGCTAGGGGCGAGATGGCGCTGCGCCTTGCCAGAGCGCTGGCGTGGTTCTGGATCTTCCGCGGCTACTGGAATGAGGCGCACACCTGGATGGAACGAGCTCTAGAGAATCGCGTCATCGTGTGGGCAAGGGCTGGCACACTCTTGGGATTGGGCGGATTGGAATTTTTGATGGGCAAGCCGGCGAAAGGTGAGGGATTGCTTGAGGAGAGTCTCGCGCTGTACAGACAATTCGAAGACAAAGAAGGTATCGCCATCGCGGCGAGTTTATTGGGAGGATTCGCCATGCGCGATCCGACAAGGGCAAACGTGTTGTTTGAAGAAGCGCACGCGCTCGCGCAGGAATTGAACGTTGAATGGCTCTCGGCGAGAACTTACATCGGGCACGGCATGTTTGCCCATCGTCATGGCGATCTCTCACGCGCGTCCACACTGTACGCGTCCGCGCTCGATCATGCGCGACGGTCAGGCAACCGGTGGTTCATCGGTAATGCGCTGGAATACTGGGGCGATGTTGCGCTGACGCAGGGTGATCTCGATCACGCGGCGGCTCTTTTCACCGAGAGTCTGGAGGTGCGCCGCGAACTCGGGAACAAGAATGCTATGGCGAATGATCTTTTCAGTTTGGGAACCATCGCGCTCCGTCGCCAGGATGGTCGTCAGGCAGAAACGCTTTATCAGCAAGCGTTGGCGCTTCGCCGCGAGATGGGGAATACGCGCGGAATCCTCGAATGTCTCCGGGCATTCAGCCGAGTGGCGGCGACGGAACAGCGCTACGAACACGCCGCGCGACTCCTTGGCGCGACGGCGGCACTGCGCGAGATGCTGAACGACAAAGACCGCCGCTCGTTTGAGGAGGACGTGAGCGCGGTGCGCGCACAACTAGGTGAAGCGGCATTTGAAACCGCGCGGGCGGCGGGACGCGCAATGTCGTTGGAACAAGCCATCGAGTACGCGCTGGAGAATGTGGAAACAACTGCTTGAAAGTCAAACAAACGGAAAACTAGCCCGCGCTCAATTGAGCGCGGGCGTTTGATTTATCCGATTTGCTCATCTTTCTCCTCGTATAATAGATTTGCACGAACAGGGTGTCCCAGAGAAAATGACTCGGCGTTTCGACGGGTCACGTGGGCAGTTCTTTTTCTCCATGTTGGCTCGTGACTTCTTTTCAAAGACTGTTACCCACGCCGAGCGGT
>JACRBM010000036.1 GCA_016219275.1 Chloroflexota bacterium | reverse complement strand
TTCCAATTTGCGATTGGCAAGTTGGAAACTTGCCCTACGATTCCGCGTGGCGCAAAGTTCCAATTTGCGATTGGCAAGTTGGAAACTTGCCCTACGGGTCTACTTGTGCGCGTAGTACATACCCTGGGTGGACAAACGGTTGAGCGTGTCACGATGGAGAAATGGATAGCGCGCATGAATCTTTTTTTGCACTGCCATGTCGGTGCTCTTGCCGCTTGTCACCTCGTCATAGTACAAATCGAAGGCAAAGCGTTTCACTTGGCGACAAAACTCGTCGAGTTCGTCCGCGCGCTCACGTGTGAGATCGGGATACTGTTGCAGCAGCCGGTCTTGAATCGGCTTGCCGAAATGCGTGCCCCATTCGAGCGACAGTTGCATCGCCGCATTCGCAATCTCATCGTCGCGCGATGCAGTTGAACGTTTGAAGAGACGGTCAAAGAATTTCATCTTGTTCCCTGATCGCAAATTGGAAATTTGCGCTACGCGGTCAGCGCGCGCACGTCGAGCGGCACGCCTTTGCGTTCATCGCGCACGAGCGCGATGCCGCCAACCTGGCATTGTCCCTCGCACACACCGCAGCCCATACATTTCGCCCATTCGACGTGCGCGAAACCGTCGAGCGAAATCGCGCCGAACGGGCACGCCTTGACGCAATCACCGCACGCCGCGCAGTGCGATTCGTCCACTTGCGCGACATAGCCGGACGAGGTGAGCATCGGCACGCCGTGCTTGACCATAGATTCGATGCCGCCGCAACAACACTTGCAACAGTTGCAAATCGCGTAAAAGCGATCGAGCATCGCGTCCTTAAAGTACGCCGCGTGGATGTGACCGCGCGCGTGCTCGGCGCGCAAAATCTCCGCGGCTTGTATCGGCGTGACGCGGCGACTTTTTTCCGGATGATGTTCCAAGATAAAATCTACGAATGGTTGACCGACGATCATGCAAACCTGGGTCGGCTGGCACGGATGGTCGCGCGTCGCGCGGCACGGACAATCGAACACGGCGATTTCCGGCGGACCTTGCAAGACGAGGTCGCGCGCGACCGGATATGGAATCACTTGCTCCAGATCGCGCAACGCAATGTCGTGGTCGTGCGTAACGAGCGCCTCGGCGAGCGCGGTGGGCAACACCTTGCCGTGATAATGATCGGCGGCGGATTGCCGGCTCGCCGTGTTCATTTTTGGCACTGCCTTTTTTGTCCCGTAGCCGATGTACTGAACGGGGAAGCGAGCATAAATGTACGAATGCCGGAATGTGCCGTCGTGGAAACGGCGCCAGCCGCTCGCGCGCAAAAACTTCCAGGTTGAAGGCAACATCACGCGCCCGCGTTCGCCGACGAGCCACGTGACAAGTGGGACGAGCACGATGATCGCGATGATGCCGAGAATAATTTGCATCGCACACCTCCTTGAGAATAATCACTGACCGCGTCCCCACCGACCGCGAATTTGCCGCGGTCTGCCGGCGGTCGCATTACGGTAGCGGTAGTCCCATCGCTTTGGCGAGCAAATACGCGGCGAGTGCGAACGCGTTGTTCGTTCCGTGCAGAATCACGCCGGGCACGAGCGACCCCGTTCGTTCGTACAGCCACGCGAGCACGCCGCCGAGAACGAGAATTGGAATCAAGCGGTCGAGACTGAAATGCAGCAGCGCGAAAATGAGCGTACTGAGAATCAGCGCGCTACGCGCGCCGAAACGTCCACGTAATCCACTGTAAACAAAGCCGCGAAAAAAAGTTTCTTCGACGACCGGCACTAGCGCCGCAACGATGAGGAACGCCGCCACCACGCCCGGTCCGGCCAAATCAAGACGCGACATGATGTCTTGCGTCGAAAATCGAATGCCGAGCGAGACCACGAAGATCGCGTAACAAAAGTTGATCGCGTACGAAACGATCAACGCGCCCGCGCTCGTCGCGCAACCGATCGGCGCGTCAAAACGTCGCCAACCGAGCGCGCTCCACCCAACGCGATAGCGCGCGAGACCGAACCACCACGCCGCGCCGATAAAGATCGCGCTCTGCGCGAGCAAGAACACGATGAGTGTCTCCCCGGCTAAACGCAGGGGTGCGCCGGTGATAAAACTGAAAATCAGTACGCCGACGTTCAGCGCGATAATGCCGACCAGCGCGAACAGTGCGGCGTAGATCAATTCGCGAATGCCCCACGGCACGGCAGGCACGGCATAGGTCGAAGATGGTTCGGTATTCATCACGCGCGATTATAAACGCAAACGAAACACGTGACAAACGCGCCAGCGATTGGCAACCCGTTTTTGACTGACTTTTGACTCGCGTGTGACACGATTTGGACTCGTTCGGACTAATCTGAATGTATTCAACCTTGCGAAGGCGCTTGCGCGAAACCTTCGGAAGGTTCGGTAGTACCACGGAGGGAACGATGCGAGTAACGATTGACCGTAACTTGTGTGGCGCGTGGGGACCGGCGTGCGAAGAATGTTTCGCTACTTTTGTCGCGCGCGATTTTCCACCCGATCGGTCGTGCATTACCGGGATGTGGGAAGACGGTTCGCCGAACGTGACCGCGGTGATTCGCTCGGGGCATTACGTCGGTATGCTGGTCATCACGCCGGACAATCGCGAGGCGATCCAGAGCGAGGGCTGGCGCAAGTTCGTGACGCTGCCGCCGGAAGCGTTCGACATCGCGCCGCCGCACGCGGATTACATTCGCACGATGACGCGACGCGATTGAATCGAACCGTGCTGTCATACTTTTGATGCAACACGACGCGGCGACCCTGCCGCGTTCTTGTTTCGAGATAGCCAACCTGGCGAAGGTTTACAACCTTCGCCAGGTTCTGAACGCTTACGTTTTGAGAAAGAGGAATAGATTTCGTGAAACTCAAACTCATCGTCGCCGCGCTCGTATTGATTCCGGTGATCGCGCATTTCGTCTACGCGATAGCCGTGTCGCCGGCGGCGAACTATTATTTGACGGTGGACGAATACGCCGCGCGGTCGGCTTCAACCAACACGCGCATCGGCGGCGTCATCGCGCCCGGCACGATCAAATGGGACAATGCGACGCAAACGATGCGTTTTCAGCTCGTCGGTGACCGGACGAACCTCGCGATCGTTTATCGCGGCAGGGTACCGGACGCGTTTCGTGATAACGTCACGGCGATTCTCGAAGGCGCGCGGGCGGGCGATGGTTCGTTCCTCGCGACGACGCTGATGATCAAATGTCCGCACCAGTACTTGCCCGCCGGGTTCTGACGCGTTCGTGACTCCGTTTTGACCGCATTTGAACTTGTACAAGTTAAGATGCCCGCGTCAGATCATTCTCAGAGTCGAGGATTTGGAATGAAAGGTTCTCCTGCGCGCGTATCCCGCGCGTCTTTACAACATCCGACGACGCGTCCCGACGTGTCGAATAGTAACGCGAACGATCTCGTCTATCTCTACTTGCGCGAGATCACGCGCACGCCCTTGCTGAACGCCAAGCAAGAAGTCCAACTGACCAAGACCATGTGGCGCGGACGGAGCGCCGAGCAACGGCTCCTCCGCAACGGTCACGACGCCAAACTCGAACTGCGCCTCCAAAAAGCCATCTACGCCGGTCACCACGCACGTCGCACACTCGTTCAGTCCAATCTCCGCCTCGTCGTCAATCTCGCCAAACATTATCTCGGTCACGGTTTGTCACTGCTCGATTTGATCCAGGAAGGCAACCTGGGTTTGATCCGCGCGGTCGAAAAATTCGATCATCGGCGCGGTCACAAATTTTCGACGCACGCGACGTGGTGGATTCGCCAGGCGATCACGCGCGCGATCGGCAATCACGGACACATGCCGCGTTTGCCGGCGCACACCAGTCAGGCGTTGCGCCGCCTCGATTACACGACGCGCATCTTGACCCAGGAGCTGGGACACGAACCGACCGACCAAGAACTCGCCGCGTGCATGAAATTGCCCACGCCCAAGATTCGCCGGTTGAAACAAGCCGGCGCCGCGCCGCTCTCGTTCGAGATGGAAGTCGGCGGCGACCCGGAAACCACGCTCGCGGATTTTGTCGAAGACCAAACCAGCCCGTCGCCGTGGACCTGCGCGGTGGATTCCGCGATGCGCGACGACGTGACCGCCGCGCTTGATTCGTTGACGCCGCGCGAGGCGCGCGTGTTGGTTTTGCGTTTTGGGTTGCGCGATGGTCAGGAACAAACGCTCGAAGAGGTCGGCGAGAAATTTGGTTTGACGCGCGAACGCGTGCGCCAAATCGAAAAGGACGCACTCGTCAAACTGCGCGCCAAGCCGCGCGTGACGCGCTTGGCTGGTTATATCGAAACGCGCGCGTCGCTGTAGTAGAAGCAGACCAGGTACCTGTTTTAATCGTTCCGCAATCACGTGTCGTCCCAGCCAGCGGGAGGCAGACATGGGGTGGCTCGTGTTCGCCGCCTCGGTGCTTTTTTTATTTTTGTGCGCCGCGAATTCGAGAGTCCGATTCGCGGCATTATTTATTGCGCGTTTGGTGAAATAAAAGGAGCCGATGCCGATTCAACTTTACCCGCTCGATCTCGACACCGACGCGCCGCGCTATGTCGAGTTGGTCAACACGATTCTGCCCGACCCGGTCACCATCGAACGTGTGCGCGAATGGGCGCGCAACTTTCCGCGCGAGGGCATTCGCCAGCAACACGTCGCGCGCGATGAGAATGGCATCATCGTCGGTTGCAACGAGGCGTCGCGTCGCCCGAACATGGCGCCGGGCACTTTTTTTATCGAGGTGATCGTCGCGCCGGACTATGGTCGGCGCGGGATTGGCGCGCAACTGTACGACGATGCTATCGCATTTGCGCGCGCACACGGCGCGACGCGCTTCATCTGCGAGGTGCGCGAGCATTGTCCAGATTGGTTGCGGTTCGCGCAGACGCGCGGCTTCCAAATTAATCGGCACATTTTCGAATCTACGCTCGACCTGGCGACGTTTGACGAGATGCGTTTTGCTGGTGTGATCGAATCCGTGCAAGCGCGAGGTGTTCGATTCATCACGCTGGCGGATGCGGGCAACACCGAAGCAAATCAGCGTAAGCTGTACGAGTTGAACCAGTGCAACGCGGTGGATATCCCGGGCTGGGAAGGCGAATTCCCAAGTTTTGAAGATTTCAGCCGGTACGTGTTCCAAGCATCGTGGTTTCGCGCGGAGGGGCAAATTCTCGCGGTGGAAAGTGATACCTGGGTCGGCTTGGGCGCGGTCGGTTATTTTGAAAAAACAAACTCGGCATACAACATGCACACCGGCGTCGCGCGCGAGTATCGCGGACGCCAGATTGCACTCGCGCTGAAACTGCTGGTGATCCGCCGCGCGCGCGAGTGGGGCGCGATATACATTCGCACGAACAACGATTCGCAGAACGCGCCGATTCTCGCGATCAATCAAAGGTTGGGATACAAAGCAGAGCCGGGGTACTTCAAGTGCTTGAAGATATTGGAGGATGCAAGAACTAACGGGGTTGCCACTTTGCCCTAAACGGTTGTAGAATAGGGAACGTCAAGGGAGAAGATTCAAAGACATTGGAAGGAGCGCGAATGAATATCCACGAATTAGTGATCGAACTCAAGCTACTGGAACGTCGCCTGATGTTATATGAGGAAAAGTACGGAGTGCTCAGTCAAGATTTTTACCAGGCTCTCTCTGCCGGCAAATTGGCAGATTACGATGCGCACGATGAGACGCGTACGGATTTCAGTCGGTGGAAAGGTATTTACGAAACGTGGTTGCGCCGCAAGCAGGCATACGACGCGCAAATCAGCCAACGTGATTTGGTTGAGACCATTCGCTTTCAACCAGCATACTGACCATGAGCGACAATCCGCTGAAATCACTTGCCGCGTACAGTCATTTGATTGCCGAACAGATTGATCGCCCTGGGGTCGAGCGTTCTACGGTTGTGGTTTGGTCGTCCAGCCCGTACTCGGCGATTGCCGAAGGCGAGATTTTTTTCGCGCAAGGAATCCGTTTGCGTCTGCGCGAAGAATTAGACCTCGATGCAGGATTGATTACATCGTACGGCTATGAAGTCTATCAACATGATGAACGGCTGTACTGGTACGATGATTTCCCGCACCCCAACGATCAAACGTTGGCAAGGACGTTTCCCCATCATAAACACATTCCGCCTGACATCAAACACCATCGCATCCCCGCGCCCGACTTGAGTTTTGCTCGACCAAATTTGCCGGGTCTGCTCAAAGAGATTCAATCACTTTTGGAACAGACTGCTAATAAATAAAATCAAAACGCGGTAGCACCTCGCGATGCTACCGCGTCTATTTTTTTCTTCGCGCTCTTTGTGTTCTGCGCGGTTAGACTTTCCCGCCGCGAAACGCAAATCACTTTTTATCGTTCGCCTCTTCTGCCTTCACCTGTTCGAGCAGTCCTTCCTCGCGCAAGAATTCGTACACCTGCAAACAACCGCCGCAACAAAAATGCAGCATCTTGCCGTCCATCACTTTGCTGACCGGATGTTTCGTTTCCGCGCCGCAATGTTCACAGTTTACCATAGCATCACCGGTCCCAGGATCAGCGACGGCACGATATTCGCCGCCGCCAGTCCGCGCAAGATCGTTTGGAGCGCGAACAGCAGGATGAGCAGCGCGGCAAAGAACTGCAAACGTCCGCGCAATTTCGGGCTGATCAAATCGGTTGCCAGACCGAAGCCGAGCAAGGTCGGGATCGTGCCCAGCCCGAACACGAACATTGTCAGCGCGCCGTCCACCGCGCTTTGCGCGCCTGCCGCCATCACGAGCATCGCAAACACCAGACCGCACGGCAACATGCCCCACAACATTCCCAGGGACATCGTCGCCCAGATGTTGCGTTGACCGAACAGCCCGCGCATTCGTTTCATCGGCGACGCGCCGCCCGAGAGCGACGCGAGCGCGACTTCAATCGGCGGCAGCACGCCCATCAAACTGAGCGCCACGACGACCATCGCGATACCGACGCCGATCGAAAAGAATCCTTGCCAGCCAACCACGCCCGTTGCTTGATCGAGCAGCGAGCCAGCCAGTCCGACAATCGCGCCGAGTACGGTGTAGGTCAGGATGCGACCCAGGTGCAAGGGCAAGAGATTGCCCGCGCGATTCACGATGCTGGGTCGCTCGCCGTTCACGGTTACGACGGTCGCTTGCCGCGCCGAGTAGATCGCGACCAAGCCGCCGCACATTCCGAGACAGTGACCGAAACTACTGATCAGTCCCGTGACAAACGCGAGTAGCAAATTGCTCGTCAACATCGTTACAGCCACACGTCGAAGAACGCCGAGGATTTTTCACTGCCGCGTTCGATAATGACCTCGATGCGCCACAAGCCGCGCATCGTCCAGGTCGCAGATGCTTTGTATTTGCCCTCGCCCAGATTTTGCGCGTTCGGTTTGCTCGGCGGCATCCACATTCCCGGCATGGTCAGATCCAGACGGATTTTGGCGTCCGTGATCGCTTGACCTTTTTCATCGGTGAGAGTCAGGTCAAAATTGCCGGTTTGGAACGAGACCGGCGGGTACGGCGTGAGCGCAATCGCGACATTCATTTTACCGACCGTTTGCGCTGCCGTGTTTTCCGGCAACTTGGTCGTCGCCGGAATTGTCTTGCCATCCGACGTGACCGCGACGAGACTACCGGCGGGTTGACCACCGCTGCCCATCATCCCGCGCCCGCGACTTGGCGCGCTATTGCTCGGCGCGACCGGCGTGCTCGCCGCACTCGGCGCGTTATTGCTCGGCGCGCTCGGGGTATTCGCAGGGCTGGGCGCGTTGCCCGCTGGCGGATTATTCGGCGCGACGGGTTGATTGTAGCCGCCGCCCATCATGCCACGACTATAACCGGGACCGTATTGTTGTTGAGACGCCGGTTGTCCCAACAGCATGTACGAAAAACCGGGCATCGTCGCAAACGCGACGCCGAACACTGCCGCGACGATCACCAACGCGATAAGTACTGCAAGCAGAACTGTTTTGGCATTCATCCGATCACCTTTTCAGAGAGAATTTGCTAGGATGATACAGGAAATTTGTGAAGAAAATGTGAAGAGGATGTGGGCAAGCGATGTATGCGCGCGGATCCGTTATTTCAACACGCGCCACCGCCAACCGGCGGGAACACATCGAGTTCGTCTTGTTCGCCGATTAGCGTGTCGAGTCCGTTCGGCAGATGCGCCGAGTGACGACCGTTGATAAAGACCTTGATATGCTCGCGCAGAATTCCGTTGGCGTCCCACATTTCGGCGGCGAGCGCCGGGTGGTTTTCGCTAGCGGTGCGGAGCACCGCGAGCGTGGGTAATGCCGTTGGCAAGGCGACCGAAATCGTTTTGCCGCCCGCGAGCGGGCGCAGGGTCGCGTAAAAGTTGACTCGCATTCGTTTGCCTCCGCCGCGCATTATAACACATCTCGCGCGTCGCGTTTCTTCTGCAAGCTCACGAACGCGTTTTTTGACAATCCGTCCGAATCGCGTTACTATATGTATTGCATATAGATTCGCCGTGCGCGCGCCAGTCCACTCGTCGCGCGCGGCGATCACGCGCTGCCGGTTCCACCGCGTTTCTCTCTCCCCCGATCAGAACGCGGTGGAACTCGGAAGGTGTGTAGACTCATCGAGGAGAACGGTATGAAACACTTGCCATTTGTGTTCGTTGCATTTTTCGCCGTGCTGATTGCGGCATCGTGCACTGTCGCGCCGACGGCGACTCCGGTTTCACCAACCAAAGCGCCCGCGCCCATCGTCGCGCCGACGAAAGCCGCGACCGGCGCGTGTGCGCTCAAACTTTCGACGACGACGAGCACCGCGGATTCCGGTTTGCTCACCGCGATCTTGCCGGACTTTGAAAAGAAATTCAATTGCCAAGTGGATGTGATCGCGGTCGGCACCGGGCAGGCGATTGCGAACGGTCAAAAGGGCGATGCGGACGCGTTGCTCGTGCACGACCGTAAAGCGGAAGATCAATTCGTCAAGGACGGTCACGCGAAAGAACGCTTCGACGTGATGTACAACGATTTCATCGTCGTCGGTCCCAAAAGCGACCCGGCGAAAATCAACGGAATGAAAAGTTCGAAAGACGCGTTGAAAGCGATCATGGATTCCAAATCCACGTTCGCAAGTCGCGGCGACAAGAGCGGCACGAACGCGAAAGAGTTGGGCATCTGGGCGACGCTCGCTGTGACGCCGACGAAAGAGATGGCATGGTACAACGCGCTCGGGCAAGGTATGGGCGAAACGCTCTTATTCTCGAACGAAAAACCGGCATACACGATTTCCGACCGCGCGACCTGGCTCGCGCAACAAACGAAATTGCCCAACCTCACCGTGCTTGTGGGCGGCGGCAACATCAAGGAAAACGCGGATAAGGATTTGTACAATCCCTACGGCGTGATGGTGGTGGATCCGGTGAAACATCCCGGCGTCAATTCCGAGATGGCGACGAATTTCGCCAAATGGATCACGTCCGTCGAAACGCAAAAACTCATCGGCAACTTTGGCGTTGACAAATACGGCTCGCCCTTGTTCTACGCGGATTCGAAAGAATGGAAGAATCAATCGAGTAGCGCCGCACCGTCGGGCGCGGTTGCATTGGCGCTCATCGGCGCGGTCGAGAAAGAACAAAAGTTGGGCTTGGACGCGCTCAAGGCGATGCCCGTCGTCATGTTGAATCTCGAACATCCCAAGAGCGGCAAACAAGATTACCAGGGCGTGCGCTTGAACGCGTTGCTCGATGCCGCCAAGCCCGCATCCGCCGCGGCGAAACTCATGCTAATTTCGAGCGATGGTTTTACTGTCGAACTCGCGCTCGCGGACGCGCGCAAATGCGCCGACTGTTTGATCGCGTTCGCGGACGGCGGTAAACTCAACGCGGCGATGCCAGGGATGGCAAGTAATCTTTGGAGTCGCGACGTCGTCAAGATCGAGATCAAGTAAGACACGGCAAAATCGCGTGTGGGATATGGCGAGGAGGCGATTTGTGCAGACGAAGCAATCCCCAATTCGCTGGTTGGGGATTGCTTCAGGCAAAAATCGCTCGCAATGACAGAAGTATTTCTGTTCTTACACACACCGCACGCGGCGTGACCTTCTTGCAATGACAAAATACGACTTTGCGCCAGCCGTACATCTTTTCCTCGATTGCTTTGACAAAATGTCGGTTGTTGACGACAATGCGAACCAAATTCACCGCAAGAGGAAAAGATGTTCAATGACGCGCGTAAATTACGCATGCTCGCGGCGACCTTGTTCGTCGCGCTGATCATGGTGATCGCGCTGTTGCTGGTCGTGTGGACGCAGTTGCAGGCATCGCCGCGCGCGATGGAGGAGGATGCCGAAACGCTTCAAGCGCGCGTGGTGCGCGTGATTGACACGCGGTCAGTGGAGGTCGCGCCGAACCAAACCCAACCAGTCCAGCGCGTCGAAATCGAATTGGCAAGCGGCGCGCAGAGCAGCACGCGGCTCGAAGCCGAGTACGGCGCGTCGAGCGATGATCTCTTGCTCCGCGCCGGCGATAACGTGTTAGTCATGGCGATACAACAAGCCAACGGAGAAATGGCACTGACCATCACCGATTTGGTACGCACCGGTGCGCTTGCGTTCCTCGCGGCGGGATTCGTGCTGTTCGCAATTCTCGTCAGCGGTTGGAAAGGCGTGCGTGCGCTGATCGGTCTCGCGTTCAGTTTCGTCGTGCTCCTGGGTTTTGTGTTGCCGCAGATTTTTGCCGGGAGCGACCCGGTTTTGATCAGCGTTGCCGGTTCGTTCCTCTTGCTCGCGGTCACGCTGTACCTGACCCAGGGTTGGTCGCTCAAAACGCACGCGTCGCTTGCGGGCGTGTTCGTGAGTTTGCTCCTGACTGGCATGCTCGCCGCGTTCGCCATCAACTTTGCGCGCCTGAGCGGTTTCGGCGCTGAAGAAGCCGTGTTCTTGCAAAGCGCGAATGTCGCGATCAATGTGCGCGGCTTACTCCTCGCGGGCATCATCGTCGGTACGCTCGGCGTGTTGGATGATGTGATCGTGAGCCAGGCATCCGCGGTGATGGAACTCGCGGACGCGAATCCCGCGCTCGGCTGGCGCGAACTGTACCGCCGCGCGATGAACATCGGGCACGATCACATCGCGGCGACGATCAACACGCTCGTGCTCGCGTACATCGGCGCGGCGATGCCGATGTGGATGTTGTTCCAGGTCTATCCCGAACCGTGGTCGTTCACGCTCAACCGCGAATTGATCGCGGAAGAAATCGTGCGCACGCTCGTCGGCTCGCTCGGATTGATCTCCGCCGTGCCGATCACCACGCTCATCGCAAGTGTCCTACGCGCTAAAACCCAAAGGGTTTGATAAACCCTTTGGGTTTGGGTTACACGATGGAAGAAATTCTTTACGGATTCATTCAGGCGATTCAACTACTCATCAGCGCGGATCCCGCGTTGATGGAAATTATTTGGCTGTCCCTGCGCGTCAGCGGCATCGCGTTGGGCATCAGCGTTGCGATCGGCGTGCCGGCGGGCGCAGCGTTCGGTTTATCGCGCCTGCGCGCGCGTGGGTTCATCACCGCGTTGCTGTACACCGGGATGGGCTTGCCGCCGGTCGTCGTTGGCTTGTTCGTGTACTTGATGCTCTCGCGCAGTGGTCCGTTCGGCGCGCTGAGTTGGTTGTTCACGCCGAGCGCGATGATTACCGCGCAAGTCGTGATCGCCTTTCCACTCGTCGCCGGGTTGACGATGGCGGCGGTGCAAGGCGTTGACCCGGCGTTGCGCGTCCAGGTGCGTTCGCTCGGCGCGACGCGCTGGCAAGAGACCTGGGCAGTTTTGCGCGAGGCGCGCATCGGCGTGATTGCCGCGGTCGTCGCCGCGTTTGGCGGAATCATCAGCGAGGTCGGCGCGGTGATGCTCGTCGGCGGCAACATCGAAGGCAAAACGCGCGTGCTGACGACCGCGATTGTGTTGAACACGCGCACCGGCGAGTTCTCGCTCGCGCTCGCGCTGGGGATCGTTCTGCTCGCGCTCGCGTTCATTGCGAATGTCGCGATGCTGCAATTGCAAGGCGCGACGAAAGACGGATGACGAATGACCGAAGCGATTTACCAGATCGAGCAGCTTAGAAAAGAATACGGCGGACGCGCGGTCATTGACCTTGAGCAACTGGAAATTCATGCGGGAGAAATTTTCGCGCTCGTCGGACCGAGCGGCGCGGGGAAATCCACGTTGTTGCGTTTGCTCAATTTTCTGGAAACGCCGACGAGCGGGCAGTTGATTTATCGCGGGCAAGCGCGAAACGGTGATGTGCCACTCGCTGTGCGCCGCGAAATCACGACCGTGTTTCAGCGCCCGGCGTTGCTCCACGGCAGTGTGCGCGAGAATATCGCGTACGGCTTGCGTTTGCGCGGCGAACACGCGAACGGACGCGTGAGCGAACTGCTCGACGCGATCGGCTTGTCCGCGCTCGCGCACGCGCCGGCGACGAAACTTTCCGGCGGCGAGATGCAACGCGTCGCGCTCGCGCGCGCGCTCGTCATCGAACCGCGCGTCTTGTTGCTCGACGAGCCGACCGCGAATCTCGATCCGTACAACGTCGGCTTGATCGAAGAGATCGTGCGCGAACACAATCGCGCGCGCGGCACGACCGTCGTCGTCGTCACGCACAACGTGTTCCAAGCCAAACGGCTCGCTCAGCGCGTTGGCTTGATGCTGGGTGGTCGTCTCGTCGAAGTGCAGGACAATCCGGCATTTTTTGATACGCCGCGCGATTCAAGAACGGCGGCGTTTGTGCGCGGGGAGATGGTGTATTAGAGGGTGGAGGGTGGAAGTTGGAAATTGGAACCAGGATGAATCAATTCGGTTACAGGTCTGGTACAAACAAAAACGCCAGGTTATCGTGTAGATAACCTGGCGTGCAAATTGATGTTCCGCCAGGGACTTGACCTTGTTGATTAAGAGCAAATGACAGTCGAACTGAGCAAGGGCTTGTGAGATATTGAGTCAGTTCGATTAGGGTGAATGGACTTGACCCAGTGCAATTTGCCCCTTGTTAATCCAAGGTAATTGTACTCAAAAACGGGCATTGGGCTAACCTGGTGGTCAAGGGCTGGTACTCAAGTCCAGAGAGTTCAAGAACTCTACCCATTTCTTTAGAAAGGCTAGAAAGTCCTGAGGCGAGACCAGTAATACATCATACTTATCGAGATCAACGTCTCTTTCTTGGCAGCACTTTTCAATCTCTTTTCTCTCCCTGCATTGTCGGAGAAACACAATCGTTTCTATCTGTGGAGGGGCACTTGTGCCGGAATAATTGGGGTATGTGAAAATGCTTCCGTGTGCAAGGGCATTCCGCAGATGGCTAAACACGGAATTTGCCTCTTTCTTGTTTGAGAGGGATTCCCTTGCTTCTGGGCGTGCCCATTGATCCACTTGGCATCCGCGAATGTCTTTCCCGTCGACTCCTTCGATAAACTTCCAGGTGTCACCTTGACCCCAATGACAGCGGAAGGATTTATTTATTTCTTTGTCGAACTTCTTCTTTGCTTCTGGATATCTCGTTACGTCATCGGCTGGATGCTTTTCTGGTTTTGCTCTTAGTCTTTCAAATGGAATATTGAATGCTACTGTAGCAATTGAAAGCAAAAGCGTGACTTCTCTGCCGTTAATTCTTGTCTGATCAAAGGTCTTGTCAAATAGTTCAAGGCAGCGAGTCGGAAAATCCTTAATAAAGTTTGTGTAAGATGACATTATTGCTTTTCCTCCAAGGATTCTAACAGTACGAAGTTTGTTGCAAAATTGCACCATTTCGCATGGAGCTTACGCGTTCGGACGCACTATCGAACCACCTTCGCGGGCAAAGATGTTCCTTCGTAGCATCAACTCGAACCTTCGCTGACAAGGATACTCCGACCTGCCCCGCGCTCACGTTTTTCTTTCGCCCCCAAAGTCTGTTCAGCACAGGTTGTCATGGGCGCGTGGTAATATTCCGCGCGGAAGCGATGGGCATGATCGGCATCTCTCTGTTTCACTTTGAACTTTTCGCGCGTTTCACCGCGCCATTGCAATCAGTTTCCGAATCGCCCGCGAGAGGTTTGTATCCAGTCCGCGCAAGAATTTTGCGTGCGTCTTGTAGAGCGTGATCGTGTGGCGTTCAATCGGTTCGGGTGCAGACTTGCGTCCTGACCCTGGGCGTTTGCCGCCATGTGTAAGTTTCACGCGTCCCGCGTAAGGATTGGGACGCGACTTGCTATAGTCCACATCGTAATGCGGACGCAATTCGTCATTCAGTTCGTTCGGAATGTTAAGCGTACTTTTCTTCATACGTTTTGCGCTCCCTTCGCAGCGTCCCCTTCCGTCCCTGGTTCGCCCATAAATTCGAATAATGACTGGGAACGCGTTTCCTCGGTAGTCACCTCTGCTTCTTCGACGACCATTCGATAAATTCAATCACGTTGTTATCCGGGTCGCTGATATAAATCCATTTTTCTTCGCCAGGAATCTCCAGCGGACCTTTTACAACCGTAATCCCTTTTGTGTTGATCATCTCAAGTATCTGCGCCATGTCTTTCGCTTCGAGCGCAAAATGCGGGCAGTAGGGCGGCGTGATCCGAGGTTTGACAAACGGCGCGTCTAGCATTTGGATCAACTCCAAATTTCCCCCGTTCAATTCCAAAAAGGCATACGCTTCGTGTTCTGCTTGGTTGACGTTACGGAAAAGCAAATGTAAGCCGAGCGATTCGGTATAGAACCGGATCGCGGCGTCCAAATTCGAAACCTGAAAAGCAGTATGGTCATTTTTGTTCATTTGCTAGCTCCGTATCGGGTTCGCGCCTGATTTAGGCGGGCGATTTTATCGTCTGCCAGTTTGTGATGCGCGCGTATACGTCTTCGATTCGGTCGGCGACGCGCGCCCACGCGTACTCTTGCGCGATTTCGACGCCGCGCTTGCCGAGGCGCGCGCGCAACCTGGGTTCGCACAATAAATGCGTGAGCGTGTCCGCGAGCGCGCGTGGATTTCCTTCGGGGACGAGAAAGCCGGTCTCGCCATCGCGCACGACGAACGACAAGCCGCCGACATCGGACGCGACGACCGGCGTGCCGCACGCCATCGCTTCGAGCGCCGCCATGCCGAACGATTCGTAAAACGACGGCATCACCACAATGTCCGCCGACGAGTAATAGTACGGCAACTCTTCTTGCGAGCGACGACCGTGAAACGTCACAATGTCGTCAATCCCCAGTTCATCTTTGAGCGCGCGGAGCCGCGCCGTCTCGACTTCCGGTTCGGTCTCTTCGTCCGCGTCGCCGCCGACGAGGCACACGCAAATTTTGCCGCGCAATTCGGGTTGCTCTTGAATCACGAGCGCCATCGCGTGAAACCAAATGTCCAATCCTTTGATCGGATCAATCCGCCCGACAAACAACA
The DNA here is from genome assembly GCA_016219275.1 of Chloroflexota bacterium. Classification (NCBI taxonomy): domain Bacteria; kingdom Bacillati; phylum Chloroflexota; species Chloroflexota bacterium. The sequence continues at coordinate 41,262 of JACRBM010000036.1, read as the reverse complement.
CCGTGTGATGATCTGGCGGTGAGCCGACGTGCGCTTTGGCTTCGGCGCGCGGGATCGGTCGAAAGAGGTTCGTGTCTACGCCGGGCGGAATCACGCAGATTTTTTGACCGGGCGCGTCGTACAACTCGATCATGTGCTCGCGGTCGCGCGGCGTCGCGGCGATGAGACAGGTCGTAGCTTGCATGATCTCGCGCTCGATCTCGATGCGGCGTTCGGTCTCGCGGTCGTACGCGCGCCGCGCGACGTGGTTTTTCATCACGCCGAGCGTGTGAAACATTTGCACGATGGGCGCCGGTTGGGTCCTCTGCAATTCGCGCGCGACCCAGCCCGAAAGCCAATAGTGCGAGTGATACACGTCGTAGCGAATGCCTTCGGTTTCGGCGATGTGCCGAACGCCTTGCGTGAACTGGGGCAGATAGTCGAAGAGGCGATGTTTGTTGTACGGCGCTTCGGGACCGGCGGGCACATGAAAAACGCGCGCGCCGATTTCCAGTCCGGGCACTTCGTGCGCCACCGCCGGGTCCTGCGAACGCGTGAAAATATCAACGCAATGGCCGCGCGCGGCAAGTTCGCGCGAGAGTTCGCGCACGTACACATTCATGCCACCCGTCTCTTTGCCGCCGAGCATCGCGAGCGGGCAGGTATGCACACTTAACATAGCGATATTCAAGTGAGTGACCTCTGGGTAGGCGAAAGATTTCCAACAGAACTATTGTATCACAACGCGGCAAGTTCATCAAAGTTGGAAAAGTGGTATCGGAGTACACAAGGACACAGGTAGACAAGTTACCTGTCTACCTGTGTCCCGGTCTACGTGTCTACTTTTTTCTCGCTCATCCATATCGCGGCGGCAGAACGCGCGGCGTGTGTCGTCCGACGAGTACCGCGAGCAAGCCGCCGCGTTGCGCGACGTTGACGACTTGCTTTTGCGACGCGCGACCCAACACCGCTACGCCGTACTTGGTCGGCGCGAGACCGACGACGACGTAGAACGGCGCGGCTTGGACGGTGCCGTCGTCCGCGAGCACGGGAAATTCGTACACGCTGATCTTGGCGAGCCGTTGCACAACCCAGCCGCCCGGTTCTTTCGTCGCGCGTTCGATGGCATCTTCCCATTCGCCGTCCGTGACCGACGGTCCGATCAAGATGTCTTCGCCGCCGTACGCGCGATTCGGTTTGATGACGAGAATCTCGCGGTTCTTGCGCGTGTACTCGAACAGGTCAATGATCTCGTTGTGCGGGTCCGTCGTGCGTCGCTCGATCAACAAGCGCGTCCACAAAACGTGATGTCGAAAAATGTTGCGCTCGTCCCCCGAAAAGTACTGCGCAAAGCGCGAGTCGGTTAACACCTCGAAACAACTCTTGTGGTCGAAATCGCCCGCCATCGAAGAGACGATTTGATTTTGCTTGAAGAGGTGTTTGACCGCGCGTACGTTCTCGCCCTCTTTTTCCTGTTGCGCGAGATCGCGCGTATCGTAATCGCGATACGCAACGTCAATGACGTGACCTTCGTAGTACACTTCGTGGTTGCGGAGAACAAGTTCGGCGGGATCGGCGTGATAAATTTCGTACCCGCGTGCGCGATAGTAATTGGTCAGTGTTTCAAGCTCGTTCGGTCCATCGCTGGAATATTTGGGGTCAATCAAACAGATCGTGCGTCCCTTGCGCGCGCTGGCTTCGACGTGATCCATCAATTCGAGGATGAACAAGTCGCGCAAATCCTGGCTCGTTTCCAGGTCGAGGTCGGGCGCGATTTCTTGGAGCGCGGGCACGACGACATCGCGCACGACGCCTTCGGCGGTTGGAATCAGGTGGATGCCGCCGACGCCGACGAGGTTCGGCTCGATGAACGCGAGCGTGTCCTTCCAGAACGGACTCGTCAAGTCCACAATCGCATCGAGCCGACCGAACACAGTGTGAAATTGATTGTGGCTCGCGCCCCAGGTGTCCCACAACCACTTCGCTTCGAGTTCTTCGAGCGGCACGACTTCGCGAATGTTGAAATCCTTGAGATAGAGTTCCGGCATCCGCTTGAGCGCGCCGACGAGCGCGAGCGCGACATAGTGGAAATAGTTCATCTGCTCGGAGAAAATTCCGGCGGGGCGAAGCATCACGTTGATGGTCTCTTGTTGTCCGTCGCGCACGTAGATCAACTCGCGGCGCGTGGACTCTTCGCGCACCTCGCGCGCGAGCGCGCTCAGTTTTTCCGGGGACATGCTGAAAAAGATCTGGCGCAACCGGCTGTCAAGACTGACACCGCGCAGACCGTGCTCGTCGGCTCTAGTCATTGGAGCGACCATCGCGATCCTCCTTTGGAAATGTGGGGCAAATTTCCAAATTTGCTGTATGGCTGTGTAGCAGGTATTCTACCACATTGCCATGCGTTTGAGTAGAGCCACTCTTTCTCCCTCCCCCGTTCGCCCGATTTTGGCGAACGGGGGAGGGTTGGGGTGGGGGCGAGTTCCCTCCCCTGCGAAAGCGGGGGAGGGTTGGGGTGGGGGGTGATTTTGCGCTCGCAGCGCAATCGGCTATACTAGTGGCGATGACTGACCCTCACCACATCGCGCTTGCCGCGAGTTGGCTCAACCAGTACGGCGGCGCGGAACGCGTCCTCGAAGTGACGCACGATTTGTTTCCCAACGCGCCCGTGTTCACCTCGACGTACTGGCAACCCGCGATGCCGGCATCGTACAAAACCTGGGACATTCGCACGACGTTTCTCGACCGCCTCCCGTTGACGAATCAACGGTTGCTCTTGCCGCTTTACCCCGCCGCGTTTGAAGCGCTTGATTTATCCGGCTTCGACACGCTCGTCAGCATCACGAGCGCGTTCGCACACGGCATCAAAATGCCGCCGGGCGCGCGACACATTTGCTATTGCCTCACGCCCGCGCGTTTTCTGTGGAACTATGCCGACTATGTCGAGCGCGAACGCATCGGTCGTTTGCCGCGACTGGTGTTGCCGTTGATGATTTCGCGATTGCGCGAGTGGGATCGCCGCGCGGCGGAACGCGTGACACACTTTGTCGCGATTTCCGAAATCGTGCGCGAACGCATTCGCACCTATTATCAACGCGATTCGGTCATCATTCATCCGCCTGTGGACGTGGAACGGTTCACAGTTTCGCGCGAGCGCAGCGATTACTTTTTGATTCTCTCGCGCCTCGTGCCGTACAAGCGGATTGACCTCGCCGTGCAAGCGTGCGCGGAACTGGATTTGCCGCTCGTCATCGCCGGCGATGGGCGCGACCGCGCGCGGCTCGAAGCGACAGCCAAATCGAATGTGCGTTTTCTCGGGCGTGTGTCGGATGCGGACGCGCGCGATTTGCTCGCGCGTTGCCGCGCGTTTCTGTTTCCGGGCGAAGAGGATTTTGGCATCACGCCGCTCGAAGCGAACGCGTGCGGCAAGCCGGTGATCGCGTTTGGCGGCGGCGGCGCGTTGGAGACGATTGTTCCCGGCGTCACTGGCGAACTGTTTCGCGAGCCGACCGCGCAATCGCTCGTCCAGGTTTTGCGTGCGTTCGACGACCGCCGGTACGATCCGCCAACGATCCGCCGGCATGCGGAAAAATTCAGCGTTCAAGTGTTCAGCGATAAATTGATGCGATTGGTGCGAGATTAGCGCAGGGTGTGCGTCAAATTTTTGGACACTCAACCTTGCAAAGGTTTTGACGACAAATCAAATATGATTGCCGTTCAACCTTCGCAAGGTTTTTTCACCACCCAAAAACTTGACGCACACCCATTAGCGCAATTCGATTTGCTCTTTGCTCTAGTCTGATATATAATGCGCCCCGACTTGTCACGCCCCTCGATTCGATGACGCGTGCCGCACACGCGGTCGTCGTCGAAAACGACGGGGGCGGAAGCCATCGTCTAGTTTCGCGACGCGAAACTAAAATCAACACGATGGAACAAAAACACAAGGGAGTACTGTGGCTGTTTTACCTATGAAGTCCCTGCTCGAAGCAGGCGTCCACTTTGGGCATCGCACGCGCCGGTGGAATCCGCGGATGCGCCCGTTCATCTTCACCGAACGCAACGGCATCCACATCATTGACCTCCAACAAACGATGGTGAAACTCGAAGAGGCGTACAACGCCGTGCGCGATCTGGTCGCGGATGGCGGGACGATCCTCTTCGTCGGCACCAAGCGTCAAGCGCAAGAGACCGTCGTGGCAGAAGCGCAGCGGTGCGGGATGCCGTACGTCAACGAACGTTGGCTCGGCGGCACGCTCACCAACTTTCGCACGATTCGCAGTCGCATTGACTATTTGCTCAAACTCGAAGAGCGCCAAGCGACCGGCGACCTCGACAAGCTCACGAAAAAAGAAGCGTTGTTGCTGACGCGCGAAATGCAAAAACTGCAAACGCGCTTGGGCGGTTTGAAAGAAATGCGCCGTTTGCCGCGCGCGATTTTCATCGTGGACACCAAGCACGAGGAAAACGCGATTCACGAAGCGACCACGCTCGCCATTCCCATCGTCGCGATGTGCGACACGAACTCGGACCCGAATCCGATCGCGCATCCGATTCCGTCGAACGACGACGCGATCCGCGCGATCAAACTCTTGACCGGCAAAATCGCGGATGCGGTGATCGAAGGCAAGAATATTCGCGGTGTCCTCGCTTCCGAAGCCGCGGAAGAAGGCGCGCCCGCGGCGATTGAAATGACGGACGCTGACTTGCCGCCGCTCGATGTCGCCGCGATGGAAGATGACGCAGAAGAAGTCGGCGAAGAAACTAGTCCGGACGAAACGGCATAACTATGGCAACTCAAGCAGAACAAATCAAGCAATTGCGTGAACTGACCGGCGCCGGCGTGCTTGACGCTAAAAAGACACTGGAACAACACAACGGCGATTACGACAAGGCGCTTGCCGTGTTGAAAGAAAAAGGGCTGCAAGCCGCGCAGAAAAAAGCGGAACGCGTCGCCAAGCAAGGCGTCATCGAAGCGTACGTGCATGGCGCGGGCAAGATCGGCGTCATCGTCGAGGTGGCGTGCGAAACCGACTTTGTTGCGGCGACGCCGGGGTTCCGCGAATTGGCGCACAACATCGCGTTGCAAGTCGCGGCGTTCAATCCCAAGTACGTCGCGGTCGAAGATATTCCGGCGAATGTGATCGAAGAGCAAAAGAAAATTTTCGCGGACGCGGCGGTTGCCGAAGGCAAGCCGGCGCACATCGTTACCGAAAAAATCGTACCCGGCAAAATGGAAGCGTTCTACAAAGAGAATTGTCTCTTACGTCAGACCTTCCTGCGCGACGACAGCGTGACGATTCACGATCTCGTTCAAACGAACATCGCCAAGGTCGGCGAAAACATCGTCATCCGGCGCTTTGCTCGCTTTGAACTAGGACAATAATTTATAGAGAAGGGGAAATTAGTGGAAACGAGGGACGCTCCGCGAATTTCCCCTTCTTTCCACTGATTTCCCCTTTGTGTTGAGGGGAAATGCCAGAACCAAAATACAAACGCATCTTGCTCAAACTGGGCGGAGAATCGCTGTCGGGCAAAGGACAAACCGGCATTGATCCGCAAAGTGTCGCGTATCTCGCGGAAGAAGTGCAAGCGGTCAAAGCGCACGGCGTCGAAATCGCGATTGTGATCGGCGGCGGCAATTTCTGGCGCGGCAATGATCCCTACGCGCGTAGCATTGATCGCGCGACGGCGGATTACATGGGAATGCTGGGGACGATGTTGAACGCGCTCGCGTTGCAAGACGCGCTCGAAAAGCGCGGCATCTACACCCGCGTCCAGTCCGCGATTGAAATGCGCGCGATTGCCGAACCGTACATCCGTCGCCGCGCGATCCGCCACCTCGAAAAGGGTCGCGTCGTCATCTTCGGCGCGGGCACCGGCAATCCGTTTTTCACAACCGACACCGCCGGCGCATTGCGCGCGAAAGAGATTGACGCCGATGTCTTGATGAAAGTGACCAAGGTGGACGGCGTGTACGACAAAGACCCGCTCAAGTACCCCGACGCGATAAAGTTCGCCAGCATTTCGTACAACCAGGCGATCATGATGGAACAAATCCAGGTCATAGACAACACGGCGCTGTCGCTGTGTATGGATAACGATTTGCCGATCATCGTGTTCGATTTCTTCCAACCGCGTTCCGTCGAACGCGCGGTGATGGGCGAACCGATTGGGACGTTGATTACCAAGTAGGAAAAAAGTAGACACGTAAACAGGTAAACAAGTCGTGTCTACCTGTCTACCGGTTTAATTGTTTACCGATTTACCTATCGCGAGGTACTGATGATTGACGATGTTAAAGCCGATGCCGAAAGTAAAATGAAAAAAACGCTCGAGGCGCTCAAGCGCGAACTGGTGGGCATTCGCACCGGTCGCGCGTCGCCCGCGCTCGTTGAGCCGCTCAAGGTGGACTATTACAACACGCCGACGCCGTTGCAACAACTCGCGTCCATCGCCGCACCCGAACCGCGTCTGTTGACGATCAAGCCGTTCGATCCCGCGACGCTGTCCGTCATCGAAAAAGCGATCCTGAAATCCGATCTCGGTTTGACGCCGAACAACGACGGCAAAATCATCCGGCTCGCGATTCCCGCGCTGACCGAAGAACGCCGCCGCGAGTTGACCAAGGTCGTTCGCAAACATATCGAGGAGACGCACATCGCGCTGCGCAACGTTCGCCGCGATGGGCTGAAAGATTTGGAAGACCTCGAAGAAGAAAAAATGATTTCCGAGGATCAGCATTTCAAAGGCAAGGAACTGTTGCAGGAATTGACCGACAAGTACATCGGGCTAACCGATGAGATCGGTAAGAAAAAAGAAGCGGAAATCATGGAAGTTTGATCGTTCGATAGCACGATAGGCGGCTTGCAACTATCGCACTATCGCACTATCCAACTAAGATTATGGAACTAGATAAAAGCCAACTCACTAAGATTCCGGCGCACGTTGCGATCATTATGGATGGGAACGGACGCTGGGCACAGCAACGCGGTTTGCCGCGCAATGAAGGACATCGCGCGGGCGTCGAGAACATGCGCCGCGTCCTCGAAGGCGCGGTCGAGTTTGGCGTTCAGGTGCTCACCATCTACGCGTTCTCGACCGAAAACTGGGGACGTCCGAATGACGAAGTGCGTGGGTTGCTCGGTATTTTTGAAGAGGTCATCTCGCGCGAGGTCGTCGAACTGCACAAGAACGGCGTCCGGTTGCGTCACTTGGGCACGCTGGATGGTATCAGCGATCAAATGAAACACGCGGTCAGGCAAGCGATTGATCTGACCCAGCACAATGCGCGCATCACGCTCAACGTCGCGTTCAATTACGGCGGTCGCGCCGAGATTCTCAACGCGATTCGTCGGATGCTGCGCGAGGGCATTGCGCCGGAACAAGTGGACGAAGCGTTGTTCGCCAGTTATCTCTACTCCGCCGAGTTGCCCGACCCCGATCTGATCGTGCGTACCGCCGGCGAAATGCGCTTGTCGAACTTTTTGATTTGGCAAGCGGCGTACGCCGAGTACTATAGCACACCGACGTATTGGCCCGATTTCGACAAACAAGAACTGTACAACGCACTACTTGCGTTCAGTCATCGCCAACGGCGTTTTGGCAAATTGGAAAACGTTTAGCGAACCCGAGTCCTCGCTGTGCTCAAAATCCGCTTTGTCAGCGCGTTCATCATGATCCCCATCGTCATCGTGGCGACGATTCTGGGCGATCTCCCCTTCCTCGTGTTTGCGCTCGCCGGTCTCCTGCTTTCGGGCTGGGAGTACTTTGCGATGGCGCGCCACGCGGGACACCATCCTCAACCCATCGTGGGTCTCGCTCTCATCACGCTCATGCTCCTCGACGCGCATTTTCGCTGGAACCTGCTGCGCGAAATTGTCATTGGCGGCGGCGTTGTGACGATGACGCTCGCGCTGTTTCGGCGCGCGGAGGGCTGGATTGTCGGTTGGGCATTGACGCTCGTGGGCGCGCTCTACCTGGGTGGCACGGGCGCGTACGCGGTTCTGCTGCGCGCGTCGCCGAACAATGGCTTTTGGTGGACCGCGACATTGTTCCTGACGAATTGGGCGTCGGACGCGGCGGCGTACTTTGCCGGCACGCGCCTGGGCAAGCACCGTTTTTTCCCGGACGTTAGTCCCAAGAAAACGCGCGAGGGCGCGATCGGTAGTTGGATCGCGTCCACCATCGTCGGCGGACTGTGCGCGCTTGTGTTCGGTTTGCCAATATTGCACGGCATCGTCGCGGGTCTGGGTATCGGCGTTGCCGGCGCGTTCGGCGATCTTGCCGAATCGCTCGTCAAACGCCAATTCGGCGCGAAAGATTCCGGTAATCTCATTCCCGGTCACGGTGGGATGTTGGATCGGATTGATAGTTTTCTTTTTGCCGCGGTGTTCATGTACTTGTATCTCGTTTGGTTTGTCCGTGTCTAATTGACGCAATACGCAATCTGTAGTACGTGTTACCATTCGCGCGTTGCGCCTCTGAATAATTTTTCCAGTTCGTATGCTTAACCTTATCGTTTCTGCCCTGACGCTGACTAACGTCATTTCCTCTGCCGCGATCATCATCGTCGCCTTCTCGTTATTCCTCTATCTCTCCGCGAACAATTTTCGCAATTCGGTCGCGCGCTCTTTCTCCGCACTCCTCGCGTTCATCGCGATCGTCTATGTCGGCGATGTGTTTCTGTCGCGCGTCGAAACACCGATGGACGCGACACTCTGGCTCAAGTTCAAATGGATCGGCATCGCGTTCATCCCTGCCGAGTATTTGCATTTCTCCGACGCGGTTCTGCGCTCGACGAACGCGTACTCGCCGCGCCGCCGCCTCGCGACCTGGCTCGCGTACATCGCGAGCGGCACGTTCCTGTTTCTCGTCGTCCTCACCGATCTGGTCGTGCGCGAGGGTTTTTTCTATCCGCAAGCCGCGCAATTCGCCGCCGGTCCGATGTTCATTCTATTCGCGATTTTTTTCTTCACCCTGACGCTGTGGGGTTGGTACAATCTGCGTAAAGCGCGGCGACGTTGTCTCACCTCGACGACGCGACGACGAATGGATTACTTGTCCACCGCGTTTATTGCGCCCGCGCTCGGCGTGTTTCCGTACCTCATCATTGCGAGTTTTCCCGCCGAGTTCTCGCTGTGGTTGTTGCTCGTGCTCACGCTGATCGCCAAAGCCGGGGTCGGGATGATGATTACCGTGATGGCGTACACGGTCGCGTATCAAGGCGCGCTCGCGCCCGATCGCGTGGTCAAGCACAACCTCGTCCACTTTTTGCTGCGTGGTCCGTTCGTCGCGACCGCGGTCGTCGGGTTGATGCTCGCTGTGCCGACGGTCGAACGCTGGCTCGGGCTCTCGCGCGAAACGGTTTTGTTTTCGACCGTCATCGTCGCGATTGTCGCGCTCGAACTCGCGATCAACCTCGCCAAGCCGTTTCTCGACAAGTTGATTTTCTGGGGCGACCGCTTTGAACTCGAACGCATTCAGGAAATTGACAGCCGCCTGCTCACGACGAGCGATTTGCGGCAACTGCTCGAAAACATTTTGAGCGCGACGTGCGATCTATTGCGCGTGCAACAAGGTTTCATCATTTCGCCGGAAGGCGACGCGTGGCGCATCGAAACCGTCGTCGGCACGCGCGAACGCGTGCGCCAGTTCCTCGACGCGACCGATTTCGAGACCGTGATTACTCAGCAAGACGGCGAAGGGTTTATCGCGTGCGATGGCTTTTGGCTCTGGCGACTACATGCCAAATCATCCGAGGGTGTGCGCGGGATAATGGCGGTCGCCGGGCGCGCGCCACAGCCAGACTTGAGTGAGCACGAACAAAAACTCGTCGCCGCGCTCGCCGACCAAGCCGAACTCGCGCTCGAAGACCGGCAGTTGCAACAAGGCGTGTTCAGCGTCCTCGAAGAAATCAGCAGCGAAATCGCGCTCTTGCAACGCGCGCGCAGCAAGCCGCGTTACGTCGGCGCGCTCCAAGCGGAACGCGTCGAAGAAGAATTGTTGCCCGAAACGCCGGCGTTCCATCGCGCGGTCAAAGACGCGCTCGATCATTTGTGGGGTGGACCGAAATTGACGGAGAGTCCGTTGTTGCGTTTGCGTATCGTGCAAGACGCGCTCGCGGATCACGAAGGGAATCGCGTCCGCGCGTTGCGCGCGCAAATCGCGCACGCAATCGAGACGCTCAAGCCGGACGGACAACGTTCACTCACCGCGCCCGAGTGGGTGCTGTACAACATTCTCGAACTTAAATTCGTTCAGGGCAAAAAGATTCGCGAGATTGCGTACCAACTCGCAATCAGTGAGACCGATTTGTACCGCAAGCAAAAAATCGCGATTCAAGAAGTGGCGAAAACGCTCGCGACAATGGAAGTGCAAAGTCAGGGCGAAAACGTTGACAAGTAGCGCGTAGTTCTGTATGATAGCTTCATCAGCCGATGTGACAGGAGATGCCTCGGATGTCATTCGAGATCATCAGCGAAATCCGCGACATTCAGACGATTGCACTCGGTAAGGGAATTCGAGATATCAATCGTCCGAGGAAGCAATACGGAACCGGGCATGGCGTAAGATGAAAGGGATTGCTTGGGTTCGGCTTTCAAATGGATTGATTCGGCGTGCCGAGGTTCATTGGTACGAGGCGCACGGAATTGGCAGAAAGGAATTTAATAGAAAACTAAAACGTCCCCACTCACATGCGACACATTTTTCCGTCTGTGTAAACAACACCGAATATCCTGCCTCACTCGAATTGCACAAAATCTATCCAGTCTTGGCAGATATTGAAGCCGAGGCAGACGGAGATTTGCGGGTTGTTGATGAAAGCGGTGAGGATTATCTGTACCCCGCCGATTTCTTCCTCCTGATTGATCTTCCACTCAAGACCGTCCAAGTTCTCAAACGTTCGTTTGCGCGCCACACCTCTCACGCTTTGGCGTAATCGCCAATTCCTCCGATAACGACCAGCGCATCCGATCTCAATCGGGTGCGTTTTCGTTTTCTGTCAACCTAACTACAGTTTGAAAGCAAAACCAAGCACTCTGGTAGTTTTTGGAAGTTTCACTAGAGTATAATTCGCCCTGGTCGTTTGCTATCCTGTCGGAGAATTGTTCAAAATTGGCTCAAAATTCACGCCTTTCTGGATTTTTTCGCTTGAGCGTCGCTGAACGACGAAACCTCGTTGGTGAGCTCGCAAATTTGACAGAAAACGAACTCGGCGCGCTTGCAACTGGCGGTTTGACGCCAGAATTGGCAAATCGGCTGGTCGAGAATGTAATCGGTATTCACGGTTTGCCCATCGGCATTGCCGCCAATTTTATGGTCAATGGACGCGATTATTTGATTCCGATGGCGATTGAAGAGCCGTCCGTCGTCGCCGCGGCGAGCCACATCGCGAAACTCGTGCGCGATACCGGCGGATTCACTGCGAGCACCGACGCGCCGATGATGATCGGTCAAGTCCAAGTGCTCGTTCGCGATGTTGAATCCGCGCGCGAAAAAATTCTCGCTGCACACGACGAAATCCTCGCGCTCGCGAACGCGAAATCCACGCTCGTCGAGTTTGGCGGCGGCGTGCGCGATTTTGAAGTGCGTGTGTTTCACGAATCGCGTGTCGGCGCGATGGTCGTCGTCCATCTTTTCGTAGATGTGCGCGACGCGATGGGCGCGAACTCGGTCAACACCTCGTGCGAAGCGATTGCTCCCCTGCTCGAACAACTGACCGGTGGACATGTCGTCTTGCGTATTCTCTCGAATCTCGCCGACCGGCGCCTCGCGCGCGCGTCGTGCCGCGTTTCGAAAAACGATTTGGGCGATGAACTTGTGACGCGCATCGTTGAGGCGCAAACGCTCGCGGAGATTGATCCGTATCGCGCGGCGACGCACAACAAGGGAATTATGAATGGCATTGACGCGGTCGTCGTGGCGACCGCGAACGATTGGCGCGGCGTCGAAGCCGGCGCGCACGCGTACGCCGCGCGCGATGGACAGTACCGCGCGCTCTCGCAATGGGACTGTGCGGCGAACGGCGATTTGATCGGCTCGATTGAATTGCCGATTCCGAGTGGCATCATCGGTGGCACGGTCAACGCGCATCCGTCCGCGAAAATCGCGTTGAAAATTCTCGGCGTGAAAACCGCGCCGGAATTTGCGGGTGTGCTCGCGTCGGTCGGACTCGCGCAAAACCTGGGTGCGTTGCGCGCGCTCGCCGGCGAAGGCATTCAGCGCGGACACATGGAGTTGCACGCGCGCCAAATCGCGATTGCCGCAGGCGCGACTGGCGAACAGATCGAGCGCATCGCGGAACAGATGACGCGCGAAAAGGATGTGCGGATTACAAGGGCGAAGGAATTATTGGAGATTAGAGATTAGATGTTGGAAGTTAGAAGTTGGAACGCATACTTGTAGGTTCTAACCTCCAACCTCCAATTTCCAACCTCCAAAAATATTGTGTGGATAAAAAATGTCAAAAGTAATGAAACCGAAACGCGAAGTGGGGATTGTCGGCTACGGCGCATACGTGCCGCGCTTTCGCATTCGCGCGGAAGAAATCGCGCGCGTGTGGAGCGGCGCGGACGAAGGTTTGCCGATTGAGGAAAAAGCCGTCCCAGGTCTGGACGAAGATACGGTGACGATGAGTATCGAAGCGGCGCGGAACGCGCTCGCGCGCGCAAACATCACGGCGAATGAATTGCGCGCGGTCTGGGTCGGCAGCGAGTCGCATCCGTACGCGGTCAAGCCGTCCTCGACAATGGTCGCGGAAGCGATTGGCGCGGCGGGTTCAGTGCTTGCCGGCGACTGGGAATTTGCATGCAAAGCCGGCACCGAAGCGATGCAAGCCGCGATTGCGCTCGTCGGCTCGGAGATGGCAGAGTACGCGATGGCAATTGGCATGGACACGGCACAAGGTCGTCCCGGCGACGCGCTCGAATATACCGCCGGCGCGGGCGGCGCGGCGTACATCCTCGGACCGAAAGAGCGCTCGGTTGCGTACCTCGAAGCGTCGCACTCGTACGTCACCGACACGCCGGACTTTTTCCGGCGACAACACATGCACTATCCTGAACACGGCAATCGTTTTACTGGCGAGCCAGCATACTTCGCGCACACGCTCGCGAGCGCGCGCGGTTTGCTCGATGCGACCGGCTACAAGCCGAGCGATTTCGCGTACGCGATTTTCCATCAACCGAATGTGAAATTTCCCAGCACGGTGGCAAAGCAACTCGGATTTGCCAAAGAGCAAATCGCCGTTGGTCTGTTGAGTGGTAAAATCGGAAACACCTACAGCGGCGCGGCGATGATCGGCATGACCGCCGTGCTCGACGTGGCGAAACCGGGCGACCGGATTTTCATGTGCTCGTTCGGTAGCGGCGCGGGCAGCGACTCGTTTATCTGGGTCGTGACCGAACAGATCGCGGAACGGCGCGCGCACGCGCCCAAGACGATGTGGTACGTGCAACGCCGTGAGGTGATTGATTACGCGATGTACGCGCGGTATCGCGGCAAGTTGGTTATGAATTAGAAAATGGTAAGTGGTAATTACCATTTACCAATTACCGGATTTTTCGGAGGCACTCATGCGTAGCGTTTCAATTGCAGGCATCGGACAAACGAAAGTAAAAGAACACTGGGACAAGTCGTTGCGTAATCTGGCGACCGAAGCCGTACTCGACGCGATGAAGGACGCGCACGTGGATTACGCGGACGCGCTCTACGTCGGGAATATGTTGAGCGGCGAATTGACCGGGCAGGAAAATCTCGGCGCGCTCATTGCGGACGAGGTGGGCTTGCGCGGCATCGAGGCGCTCAAGGTCGAAGCCGCGTGCGGCGGCGGTGGCGGCGCGTTGCGCGTCGGCTACCTCGCAGTCGCATCCGGACAATTCGACGCGGTCATCGTCGTCGGCGCAGAAAAGTTGACCGAATTGTCGAACTGCGGCACGACGGCGGCGCTCGCGATGGCGGCGGACTCGGAGTACGAAACGATTCACGGCATTTCATTCGTCGCGCTCAACGCGCTGTTGATGAAACGGTACATGCACGAGTACGACTTGGTGCCGGAAGATTTCGCCATGTTCTCGGTGAACGCGCACGCGAACGCGGCGCACAATCCGTACGCCATGTTCCGTTCGCCGATCACACTCGACCAGTACAAAAATTCGCGCAACGTCGCCGACCCGATCAGCGTGATGGATTCTGCGCCGATTGGCGATGGCGCTGCGGCGGTCGTCTTGATGGCGACGGACAATCTCAACGGCACACGCGCGCGCGCGGTAAAAATCGCGGCGAGCGCGTCCGCAACCGATTCGCTCGCGTTGCATGACCGGCGCGATCCATTGTGGCTCGGCGCGGCGGAACTTTCGTCGAAGAAAGCGTACGCGCAAGCCGGCGTGACGCCGAACGACATTGATTTGTTCGAGGTACACGACGCGTTCTCGATCATGAGCGTCATGTCGCTTGAAGCGTCCGGGTTTGCCGAACGCGGACGCGGAATCAATTTCGCGCGCGAAGGTGAACTGACGCCCAAGGGCAAACTGCCCGTGAGTACGATGGGCGGGTTGAAAGCGCGCGGGCATCCGGTCGGCGCGACCGGCGTGTATCAAGCGGTCGAAGCGGTGACGCAACTGCGCGGCGAAGCCGGCAAGAACCAGGTTCCGAACGCGCGCATCGCGATGACGCAATCGCTCGGTGGCGTCGCGGCGAACGCGGTGACGCATATCTTTACGAATTGACTTTTCCGATTTCCCTCATTTCCTTCATTTCCCCTGAAAGGAAATAAGGGAACTCGGGCAGTTGGGGTTTTTATGGATTTAGCGCGTAGTTGGCGATTGAAGGATCAACGATATCGGCTTGAAGGTACGGTGTGCGCGAATTGCGGCGCGAAATTTTTTCCGCCGCGTCAGGTGTGCACCGAATGTAAATCGCAAAACCTCACGCCGCACGAATTCGATGGACACGGCGAGGTGTACTCGTTTTCGACGGTGTATCAAGCGCCGCTGGGACACGAGGGTAATTTGCCGTACATCGTCGGCATGATCAAGCTCGATGAAGGACCGATGGTCGAAGCGCAAATCACGGATGTCAATCCCAGCGATTTGAAAATCGGTCAGCGCGTTGAAATGGTCACGCGCAAGTTGCGTGAATACGGCGAAAACGGATTGATCGTTTATGCGTACAAGTTTCGACCGCTCCCCAACGCGAATTAAAACGACTCCCAATGCCTTCGCCAGAATCCAGGTTTCCCCGAAGGGAAGAAACCTGGATTCTTTATTTTCACGATGGTTGCGGTAAAGATTTGTTTTGAGACCAACTGACGAATCTTGTCGCAAAATAAACCAATCGTCCTGGGAATGGAAATTTCCGACGCGCGAATTTCTTAAGGTAGTACGATTGACCGGTTTACTTTGCCTTCTCTTTCATTTATAATTGACCCGACAATGGTCAGTAATTCATCCTTCGCAAGGATGGATTGAGTAATGTACGCTGGAGGATTGCCGTGACCCAACGGCGTGTTTTATTTTTGCTTGGACTGTGTTTGCTCTTTTCTTTAACCCCCACCGCGTTCGCAAATGGTGGGGTCGTATGGTCGTCGACTGGTGGACCGGCCGGTGGACAAATCAACGCGCTCGCAATTGCCACGGGGGTCGCGTATGCCGGCACGAACGGCGGCGCGTTTGTCACGCGCGACGATGGCGCGCGCTGGGACCCGGCGTCTAAAGGGTTGGCGGAAGATTTGACGGTGAATTCGCTCGTGGTTCTGCGCGAGCCGACCCAGGTTCTTGCCGGCACACAGACGGGCGTGTATCGCACAAACGATGGCGGTGCGACCTGGACGCTCACCGACCCGCGCATCGCGGAGCAAATTATTTTTACGCTGGCAAGCGATCCCGTGACCGGGATGCTCTATGCGGGTACCGCGACGACGGTGTTACGCAGCGACAACAATGGCGACGCGTGGAGCGAAGTCAATCGCGATTTGCCCGCCGCGCGCGTTTCCGGCATCGCGATTTTAGCAGAGGGCGTATTTGCCGCGACCGACGCGGGCATCTATGTCTCGCGTGATCGCGGAGCGCACTGGCTTGCCAGTGCCGACGGTTTGCCGGTGGGTGCGCGTCCCCAATCTATCGCTGCGACAAAAAGTGGATTACTCGTTGGTACGACCCAGGGTTTGTTTCGCAGTCGCGACGGCAAGTCGTGGAGCGCGGTGACCGGCACGTTGGCGAACGGTTTGGTCAAGCCGCTCGCGAGTGACCCACGGCAGCCGGACCGCGTGTTTGCGGTCATCGCGCAAACCGTGTGGCGTTCGACCGATGCCGGCGCGAATTGGTCTCAGGTCAAGAGCATCCCCGGCGATGCGCCGGTGTTGACGCTTGCATTTGGCGATAAGAACGCGGTGTACGCCGGCACGGTGCGCGGCGTGTGGAAGACCGCGGACGACAATGCGAGTTGGCAGGCGCTCAACACTGGACTCGTCAACACGAGTATTCACGCGTTGATGCTCGCGCCGGGGAATCCGCCGACGCTGTTCGCGGCGACGCGTTTCGGTTTGCACATCAGCCGCGATCGCGGCGCAAGTTGGCGCGACGCGCAGGGTTTGAGCGATCCGTACGTGATTTCGCTCGCGCGCGATCCGGCGGACGATCAAACGATTTACGCCGGCACTTGGGGCAGCGCGGTGTTCGTTTCACGCGATGGCGGCGCGACGTTTGCGCGCGTGATCGAAAGCATCGCACCGAATACGCCGATCAGTAGTCTCGCCTTTGCCAGTTCAGGGACAACGACCGAGTTGTACGCCGGCACGCAAGGACGCGGGTTGTTCAAGAGTACGGATAAGGGACAAACCTGGGCGCGGCAAACGAACGGGATCGGCGACGTGTCGCGCGTGACCGCGTTGGTGTTCGTATCGCCGGCGACGCTCTACGCCGGCACCGAACGCGGCTTGTTCCGGCTCGACATGGCGAAACCGGGCGCGGCGTGGCAGGCGCTCACCGGAACGGATCTGCCGCAAGATGAAGTGCGCACGCTCGCGGCGGACGCGCAATCGCTCTATATCGGTTTTGCTTCTGCCGGCGTTTACCGTGGCGACAATGCCGGCGCGCAATGGCAAGCCCTGGGACGCGGCGCGTTCCCGGCGCGCGCGCGTTTTCAAGTGATCGCGCTCAATCCTGGGTCGCCCGGCGTGGTCTACGTCGGCACGGACCGCGGCTTGTATCGCAGTGAAGATGCCGGCGCGACCTGGGCGGCGGCGAACGAAGGTCTCGTCGTTGCCGACGTGCTTTCGATTGCGGTAGACCCGCAGACCGCGACGAGCTTGTTCGTCGGCACGAATGGCAGCGGCGTCGTCGCCGGCGTGGATCGTCTCAAGGTGGTGGGACCGGATGTGTTCGCGATCGGCGCGTTGATCGGCGCGCTCGTATCGGCAATCGTCGTGTTGTTCGCTGGCGCGTTCGCGTGGCGTACGCGTCTATCGCCGGTCGCGCAAGATCAATCGTGGCGACGCGAGTATTCGCAATGGGAAAGCGCGATCACGCAAGCGTTATGGAAAAATGGCGAAGCGAACGCGGCGAATCTGAGCAAATTGCCGCGCCGCTATCTTTCGCGTTCGCTGCGGCGGTATGCCGAAGAGCATCCCCGGGACGCATTGGATTTGCAACTCGCGCCGGCGTCGCTCAAATTAGAAACCTTCGCCGCCGCGCAAAAATTTCTGCGTCACTGGAAAGCCGCCTGGGAAGTCGTTGAAAGCGAAGACGCGTTCCTGTCGGTCACGAGTCAGATTGTAGACCAACTGTGCGAGCTGCTGGGTTTCGCGCGCGTCGAAGATCGCACGTATCACGGACTGGCTGGGTATGTGGTCAAAGCGCCGGCGTTGCGTTTGAAAATTCCGCCGCGCTTTCCAATCATTTTTGTGCCGCGTCAAGACACCAGTCCCAGCGACTTGAACGAATTGCGCGATATGATGAACATCCTGAATATGGTCAGTTACTTTGCGTTGGTGATTGACCTACGCGATGTTCCGGCAGACGACAGTCGCCGTTCGTTGAAACGCATCGTCCGCGAAGGCGCGCACGATTTCATCGTGCTCGATGGGATGGACATTCGCCGTTTGCTTGGCGCGCGCGATCCATCGCGACGCCTCGTCGAGTTGATTCTCGATCAGGTAGATTTGACGGTCGTATCGCCGTACGTCACGAGTGGTCCGGTGCCGGAGAACATGTTCTTCGGTCGCGAACACGAACTCAAGACGATTGTCCGCACCGTGCGCGACACGAACTTTGCAATCGTCGGCGGGCGCAAGATCGGCAAGACCTCGGTGTTGGCGCGCGTCCATCACATGCTCAAGAATTCGCCCGAGTACCGTCCGCTCTATCTCGATTGCCAAGCGGTGCATAATCACACCGAGTTTTTTAGCGCGGTAGACACGATGTGGCAATTGCCGCTGCCATCCCGCGATCTCGAAGGATTTCGCGCGATGGCGCGCGATGTCGCCGCGCAGTACCCCCAGCGCGTCATCGTGATGCTCTTCGACGAAATTGACGACTTGCTCGCGCACGACATTGCGAATGGCGAGCGGTTGTTCCAGATCTTGCGCGCCTTGTCGCAGGAAGCGAAAACGCGTTTTGTGTTCTGCGGCGAGAAAACACTCAACTTGGCTCTGCACAATCCGAACCTCGTCTTTTTCAACTTTTGCAACTTGATGCCGTTGTCGTACCTCGCGCGCGATGAAGCGCGGCGCGTCATCACTGACCCGATGCAAGATATGGGCGTGGCGTTGGATGACGAACATACGCTGCCGGATCGTATCGTCGAGTTGGCGGCGGGACATCCGAACATCGTGCAGTACATCTGCCAAAAGTTGGTCGAGCGCATCAATGCGCGGCGCGAACGCGTCATTACGCGCGTCGATGTGTCCGCCCTCGCGCAGTCGGCGCAATTCGCCGAGTACTTTGCCGAAGTGTCGTGGGGCGCGGCAAGTTCGCTCGAACGGCTTATCACGTTGGTGATGCTCGAACATCCCGAAGTGACGCCGGGCGAAATGGCGGAAATGTTGCGCGCGCGTGACTTGCGCGTGCCGCCCGCTCAATTGGAAATGGCATTCGACGATCTGTGTCTCTTTTCGATCTTACGCCGCGACGGACCCAAGTACGCGTTCGCTGCCAGAGCATTCCCCGAAGTTCTCCGGCGCAGTCAGGACATTTACGGTTTGGTGATGAGCTACACCGAAGAAATTCAAAAAGGCACCGAGGCAATCCATGTCAACTGATCCGGCAATTTTCAAAACACGCGGTCCACTCGACCCGGATGAAGACGGCGCGATTTTGGTCGCGCGCCCGGAACTGACCCAGGTATTACGTTTCGCGCGTGCGTCGCAAGTAGATGCGTACGTCGCGTTGCTCAGTTCGCGTCAAACCGGCAAGACGACGCTGTTGTACCAAGTGTCCGCGTGCCTGCGCTCGCCCGGGTTTGCGGTCGTGTTGATTGATCTGGGCAGTGTACAGGATCAACCCGAAGCGCAACTCTACAACTTTGTGGCGCGCGCGATGCGCCAGGAATTACTACCCAAGGCGGATCCCAAGGCGACCTTGCCGACGACCGCGGTCGAGTTCCAAAACTTTATGCTCGAAACGGCGCGCCGCGTGACCGCCATGCGCATCTTGCTGTTGCTCGACGAAGTGGAAGCCGTGCCTGCCAAATTATCCGACGGATTTTTTGGCACGTTTCGTAGCGTGTTCTCCACGCGGCACAAGGAACCGGCGTTCGAAAAATATCTCGTCGTCTTGTCGGGCGCGAAGGAGTTGAGCCGCTTGACGAGCGGCAGTAACTCGCCGCTCAATATCGCCGAGCGAGTCTATCTCCAGGATTTTACGCGCGCCGGCGTGGAAAAACTCACCGAGAATTTTCAACGGCTCGGTTTGGTAATTCCGCCGGAAACCGCCACGTGGATTCACGCGCGCACCGGCGGGCATCCGTACCTCACGCAAAAACTGTGCGCGATGATTGCCGAACGTCAGCCCAAGACGTTGAGCCAAGAGATGGTGGAGCGGTGCGCGCAAGATTTGTTGCGCGGCGACGATCATCTCGAAAAAATGATCGTGGACATCGAGAGCGAGCCGAACTCGAAAAATATGCTTGGCAGAATCGTGGCGGGCGATGCCGTGCCGTTCAGCCGGCTCAATCCGCAGCTTGCGCGCCTGGAATTGACCGGCGCGATTCGCGATGCGGGTCAGTGCGTTGTGCGGAACCAAATCTACGATGAAGCGTTCAAGCGGTTGTATCAAATCGGCGGCGGCGCGCGCACGGCGCGCACGTTGTTCATGCGCGCCAAACCCGTGGTGCTGGTTTTGATGGCGCTGATCATTGCAATCAATGTGCCGTTGATGTTTTTTTATCTACGCGATGTTATGCTTGGCGCGCACCCGGTCAACCAGGTATTTGCGCCGGAGGGGTGGAATATCTACACGTTGATTCGCTATGATGACGTGCTTCGTCCGAATGCGCCGGTGACCATCACGGTAGACCTGGAACACACGCGCGCGCTGACGCCGGTCGTGGTCGTGTTGCGCGAAAATGCCCCGGACATGGTAGTGCTCGGCGAGCATCAGAAACGGTTTGCGACCGAGCGGCGCACGGAAACCTTTTCGTTTTTTCTTAATCAGCGCGAACTGCCCTACAATCCGTTTGCGCCGGCGACCGAGACGCGGCGCGTGGATCTGATTTTTCAGAGCGAGTCGCCCGGGCGTCCGCCGCAGACGCAGAGCGCCGAGTTCAAAGTGGATTATTATTCGGCGTTCATCAAATCGGTGTACGTAAGTTTGATCGGCTTGATTGGTTTGGTGACGACCTGGGTGGGCAATCTCCAAAAAGTCAAAGGCGCGCTCGGGGGAATTCAAAAAATCTTCAAGATGATTCCGCAGTAAAAAAACTCTTGCGAAGAGCAGACGTCTTCGCAAGAGTTTTTTGCGCCGGCTCAACCTTGCGACGGTTTCGCGCAAGCGCCTTCGCAAGGTTGAGCCGTTCCTTTTATGGCTTGGGCGCGACTGTCCCGGTCAATCGTCGCGTGGGCGTGACGGTGTTCGTGGTTCTGCCGGTTAGTGATGGACTGGGGCGCGCCGTTCCCGTCGCGGTAATCGTCACAGTCCCGGTGATTGGCGCAGTCGTCGGATCGCCGATGAGCGTCGGCGTCGCCGTGGGTTCGCGTGTGGGAATCGGCGCTTGGGTGGGTGTGGCAGGCGGTCTGCCGGTGGGTAGAATCAGGAATGTTGGCGGAGGCTGGGTCGCGGTGGGCGCGCGCGTCGGCGTGGGCACAAATGTCGCGGTAGGAGGACGTTGCAACAACATCGGGCGCGCGAGCAAACTAACTGTACCGCCGCAATACAACGTGAGCGCGCCGAGAATAAGAATGAACGCGCAACCATAACCCAACTGGCGCGCTGGCGACAAGTGCGCGAGCCACTCGCGAATGGTTGGAGGCGGGTCAGCGTCCACGCTGTCTTCATAGTCGTCGTAGTCAGTCACGGCGCACGCTGTTCGCCTTTAGATTTGTTCGATGCAATGATCCTTCGACTCCTCGACGCGAAATCGGCGGTATTATAACCAATGCAAAGCGAAAGTCAAAACAGTACCTTCGCCAATCGGGGTGTAGACTTTAGTTTCTGAAACTTGGGCGGCGAGTGTCCGTCAAAATTTTGGAACACTCGACCTTGCGAAGGTTGAACGGCAATCATATTTGATTTGTCGTCAAAACCTTCGCAAGGTTTTTTCACGCCCCACAAACTTGATGCACACCCTGGGCGGCTGGGTATTTGACGCCGCATGGCTTTTGCGATATATTCTTTACATATATTCAATCATTGAGTACACAACTAGTGAGGTGTACCCGATGCGCCAAGACAAGACGGCGCGTTTTGCCCTGCTCGGACTCCTCGTGGATGAAGCACACCACGGCTACGACCTCTATCAACATTTCACCGATCCCGCCGGTCTGGGGCAGGTCTGGCATCTGGGAATGAGCCAGATGTACGCCGACCTCAAGACGCTCGAAGCCAGCGACTTTGTCAAAGCGACGGTGGAGCAACAGGACTCCCGCCCCGCGAAGAAGGTGTTCGCACTCACGCCCGCGGGACGTGCGGCATTTCGGGAATGGATGGCAACGCCCTCGCGCGGTCTGCGCGAGATGCGCGTCGAGTTTATCGTGCGTTTGTTTTTCGCTCGCCGCGAAGGTCGGCGTGCCGTCACCGCATTGATCGAACGCCAAGACCAAGCGTTGCGCGCGGAATTGGCGCGCTGGCAAGTCGAACGGTCAACCGAGGCGCTGGATGATTTCGGTCAACTCGTGCGCGCGTTTCGCCTTAACCAAACTCAAGCGGCGCTAACATGGCTCAAATCTCTCCGCAACTCAACGCCACGTCGTTGAAATTCCAATTGCCGAGTCAGTGGAAATGAGACAATCCAGAATTCTTTTCATCGGTTTACTCGTTGCCTGTCAGTCGGTATCCTTTCCGCTCAATCCTCAATCCGCCTCTGGACCGACAGCGGCAAAACAAGGTGGAGAAATTATCATCTCCGCCGCCGCTGATTTGCATGCCGCATTCACCGAAATCGGCGTTGCGTTTGAAAAAGAAACCGGCACGCGCGCTATGTTCAACTTTGGTTCGACCGGGCAATTGGCGCAACAAATCGCGCAAGGCGCGCCGGTGGATCTGTTCGCGGCGGCGGATCGTTCATACATCAACGATCTAGCCAAACGCCGCATCATCCTTTCCGATACGGTGCAACTCTACGCGCGGGGACGCATTACGTTGTGGACGCGTGAAGACAGCGCTTGGCAGTTGCAATCACTCACCGATCTCACGCGTCCCGAGGTCAAACGCGTCGCGATTGCCAACCCGGAGCACGCGCCGTATGGCTTGGCGGCGCGCGAAGCATTACAGAATGCTGGGGTGTGGGACACGGTTCAACCCAAACTGGTCTTTGGCGAAAACGTGGCTCAGACCAAGCAGTTGGCGGACACCGGCAATGTGGATGCCGCTATCATCGCGTTATCCCTCAGCGTTGGCGTGAAAGGACGCTGGACACTCATTCCACAGGAATTGCACAGCCCGCTCGACCAAGCCCTGGGCGTCGTCACACGCGCTAAGAACGAACGCGGGGCACGCGCGTTTATCGAATTTGTCAACAGTCCAGCCGGGCGTACGGTGATGGCAAAGCACGGATTCATTCTGCCCGACGAAGAAAAGCGAATGCCGAAATGAACTGGACTGCGATTCTTCTCTCGATTCAGGTGACGCTCATGGCGACGATTGGCGTTCTCGTCATCGGACTGGCGCTCGCGCTGTTTCTCGCGCGGATACGCCTGCGCGGAAAAATCGTTCTCGAGACGCTAATCAACCTGCCGCTCGTCTTGCCGCCGACGGTGGTCGGTTATTTGTTGCTGATCGTGCTTGGACGCGATGGTCCCCTCGTGCGATTGTTCGATGTGAATTTACTTTTTACGTGGCAAGCCGCCGTCATCGCGGCGATGGTTGTCGCGATGCCGTTGATGGCGCAAGCCGCCAAAGCGGCAATTGAAAGCGTGGACCCTGTTTTGGAAAACGCCGCGCGGACGCTGGGCTTGAACGAATTCGAAGTCGTGTGGCGAGTCACCCTGCCGCTCGCCCGGCGCGGCATTCTCGCAGGACTCGTCCTGGCATCCGCGCGTGCGCTTGGCGAGTTCGGCGCGACACTGATGGTTGCCGGCAACATCCCAGGGCGCACCCAAACTGCGCCGCTCGCCATTTACGACGCGGTGCAAGCGGGACGTTGGATGGATGCCAACATACTGGTCGCGATCCTCAGTCTGCTTTCGTTTGCAAGCTTGCTCGCGGTCAATCACATGAATCGCCGCGCGGAGACGCGACCGAATGCTTGACGTTGACATCACAAAGCACATTGGCGATTTCTCGTTGAATGCGCAATTCGCAATGGACGCCCAAGTGCTGGTGTTGTTCGGTCCGTCCGGCGCGGGAAAAAGTTTGTTGCTGAATTGTATCGCCGGCTTGCATACTCCCAAGCGGGGGAAAATTCGTCTGAACGATCATCTCGTGTTCGACAGTTCTGCGTTGATCAATGTGCCGGCGCGCCAGCGGCAGATTGGGTATGTGTTTCAGAATTACGCGCTTTTCCCACACCTGACCGTGCGCGAGAATATCGCGTTCGGTCTGCGTGATAGAAGCACCGCGCGAACTCGTGTAGACGAGATGCTCGCGCTCACGCACCTTGGCGATTTTGGGCGCTACTACCCCGCACAACTTTCCGGCGGACAACAACAACGCGTCGCGCTTGCGCGCGCGCTCGCGCCGCAACCCAGTTTGCTCTTGCTCGACGAACCGTTCAGCGCGCTCGACGCGCCGACGCGGATGCAACTCCGCAACGAACTGCTCCAGCTGCAACGCAAATTCAAAATTCCGATTCTCTTCGTCACGCACGATTTGGGCGAAGCGTATTTTCTCGCCGACCGGCTCGCCGTGATTGATGCCGGGAAAATTTTTCAGGTAGATACGCCCGGCGAAATCCTGAGTCACCCGTGTTGTTTGCCGGTTGCGCGCGCGATCGGCGTCAAGAACATTCTGCCCGGCGTCATCGAGGCAAGTCACGCGGGTGGTTCGCGCGTGCGCGTCGGCGAGACCGTACTCGGCGCGCCGCGATGCGCGTTTGCGCCGGGCACACGCGTGCAAATCTGCTTGCGTCCAGAACGCATCATGCTGGTGCGTCCCGAACAAGCCGACCAATCGTCGGACGAGAATGCGTTGCGCGGCGAGATCGTCCGCGAGATGAACGACGGGATGATGGCAACCTTGTTCTTTCGCGCGACCGAGTCGCGTCTCGTGCCAGACCAGGATTATGATTTACAGATCGAATTGCCGGTGTACATTTTCGAGCGCTTGAATCTCGCGCAACAACGCGTGTGGACGGTATCGTTGCGAAAGAACGCGATGCACTTGCTTGGATAGCCGGTTGCTCGCGCATTTTTTACCGAGGATAGATGCTGATGGATTGGCTAGAACTCTGGAGTGAATTGGCGCAAGTCCACGCGTGGACGCACCAAGCGAACCAACCCGCGGAGAGCCAGGATCGTTGGCGCAACCGCGCGCACGACTTTGACGCGCAAGTGCGGCGGCGCTGGACGAAAAACGATTCGAGCCGCGCATTCATCGTGGCGACGTTAGACCGATTTCCCAACGCGACCGTGCTCGACATCGGCGCGGGCACTGGCAAATGGGCGGTTCTGCTCGCGCCGCACGCGCGTCGCATCACCGCGCTCGAACCCTCGCCCGGCATGATCGAACGAATGCGACAGAACCTCGCCGACGCAAACATCACGAACGTGGACATGGCGCAAGATGCATGGCCCCACGCGCAAGTCGCTACGCACGATTTTACATTGTGCGCGCATGCGATGTACGGCGCGCCGGATTTTCGATTGTTCATCGAGCGGATGCAGGCGGTCACGCGGCAAATGTGTTTTCTACTTTTGCGCGCGCCGACGATAGATGGCGTGATGGCGGAAGCCGCCCAGCACATCTGGGGACATCCGCACGATAGTCCGAATTTTCAGGTCGCGTTCAATGCCTTGCTTCAAATGGGAATTTTTCCGAACGTGTTGATGGAAGATTCCGGCTTGTGGGAACCGTGGTCAAACGATAGTTTGGCAGACGCCGTCCAACAGATCAAGCATCGGATGGGGCTAGATCAGATTGACCAGCATGACGCTTTTCTGCTAGACCTCGCGCAGCGCCGACTGACTGTTGTGGAGGGTAAATATGTTTGGCCCCCCGCCGTTCGCACCGCGCTGCTGTATTGGTCGGTGGCTGATTCAAACCGTGACGACTGATTACACAAGTTGGAATTTCACCGTAGAGCGCGCGGAGAGCGCAGAGAGTTTATAAAAATAGTCGTGACTGCTCATCCTTGCGAAGGTTTGAAGGCGTCATTCTCCAGGAATCGGATTTGTTGTCGTCGCGCGATTCCTCGGATAAGTGATTGATAACCTTCGCAAGGATGGGCGAAATAATCTCTGTGCTCTGTGTGCTTTCTGGGATGATTCTCGCGGATAAAAAAATAGACGAAGGGATTGAAACAGAGGAAAGTAGAATGACCACATTTCAAGGCACGCTACCCGCGCTCGTCACGCCGTTCACGCGCGACAATCAAGTGAATGTGACGGTTCTGCGCGAGTTGGTAGATCATTTGTTAGCGAAACAGGTCAACGGATTTTATCTGTGTGGGAGCACGGGCGAAGGCGCGTTCATGTCAATGGAAGAACGGCAACTCGTCGTCGAAACCGTCGCGGCGCGCGTGAATGGTCGCGTGCCGATTCTGGTGCACGTCGGCGCGGCGGCGGTCGGCGATGCGGCGCGGCTCGCGCAGCACGCGCGCGCGCATGGCGCGGCGGGCGTCAGTAGCATCTTGCCGCCGGTGTTGTACGATCCACGCGGCATCGTGCCGTACTATGAAACTATCGCGTGCGCGGTTCCCGACTTGGCATTCTTTCCGTACTTGTTCGGTGGCGCGCGCGACGCGGTGGCGTTGTTGCGCGACCTGATTCACATTCCGAATCTCGCCGGCACCAAGTACACCGGACCAAACATGTACGAACTCAGTCATCTCGCCGCGCTCAAGGACCAGGACTGGACGATTTTTGCCGGAATGGACGAGCAGTTGTTGTTCGGTCTGATGTTCGGCGCGCGCGCCAACATCGGCTCGACTGTTAATTTGATGCCGGGCGTGTTCGTGGAACTGCATCGGTGTTTTTATGCGAACGAATGGGCGCGCGCACTCGATCTACAGAAAAAGTTGAACCGCCCGATCGCAACCTGGATCAGTTTCGGTTTTCCCGGCGCGTTCAAAGCGACGTTCCAATTCCTGGGTTTCGATTGCGGCGAACCGCGCACGCCCAACCTCGCGCTCACCGCGGTGCAACGCGCCGAGCTACGCGCGGCATTGCAAGCCGACGGCTTTTTCGATCTAGCCGCGATGTAATAAACGGATCGCCAAACTGTAAAGAGCGCCAAGAAATTATTTTTTCTTGGCGCTCTTTGCGTCTTGGCGGTTGGCATTCACCTGACAGTCGAATCTTTATACGATCTTTATGCGGCTTGCAAATTCCTTATCGCAATTTGATGGCTTCTCGCATTATGCTTTTTCCGTTAAGGCGCGCGCGTTCGTTTTATTTCGAGTAGTTCCCACTCTGTTTTTCGCGAACGCGCAGAGATCCGATTTCAAAGGCACTCAAATGAACAAACGCGATGCTTCACCTTTCCCGGATAGCGACAATCATTTTTCAGACGCAACATCCGATCCGCGATCCGAGAAACTCAATCCCGATTTGACCGTCACCGAATTTCGGCGCGGCACACGTCCGGGCGATGTCTATGTTCGCAAAGCGCATCTGCACGAACGATTTCTCCGCTGGGTCGGTCCCGGTCATTTTGTCGCGACGCCCGAATCGGACCGCCCGTCGAGCGCACTCGAAAAAAGTTATCGCGCCGTCAAAAAAGTGTTGATCGGGCATCCGCTCGAAAACGCGGAAGAGATTCACGAGCGGCTCAACAAATTCAAGGCGCTCGCCGTATTCGGCTCCGACCCGATTTCATCCTGCGCCTATGCCACCGAAGAGGCGATGTTGGTTTTGATCGCGGCAGGCAGCGGCGCGCTCAGTATTTCCTTCTTCCTCGCCTTGGCGGTTTCTCTGTTGCTCTCGATGGTGGCGTTCTCTTATCGCCAGACCGTCTACGCGTATCCGCACGGCGGCGGATCGTACAACGTCAGCCGCGAAAACCTGGGACAAATTCCGGGCTTGGTCGCGGCATCGGCGCTATTGATTGATTACGTCTTGACCGTTTCCGTCTCGATCGTTGCCGGGTCAGCCGCCATTGGTTCGGCAATCATCGCTTCGGGTTATGGCGATCAGATCAACGCCATCAACGCAACCCTGCCGCATAACTTGAATGTCAACGTGCTGTTGAGTGTGTTCTTTATCACCGTGATGACGTTAGGCAACTTGCGCGGCATTCGCGAATCCGGCGCGATTTTTTCGTTGCCCACTTATTTGTTCATTGGCAGTCTCATCGTCACTTTGGCGGTTGGCTTGTACAAAGCGTTCACTGGCACACTCGCGCCTGCCACACCGCCGGAAATAATCCCTGCCACCGAGCCGCTGACGCTGTGGTTGATCTTGCGCGCCTTTTCCGCCGGGTCGGTCGCGATGAGTGGGACCGAAGCCATCTCGAACGGCGTGCCGGCGTTTGAAAAACCTGAATCCAAAAATGCGGCGACGACGCTGACGATCATGGCAACCTTGCTCGGCGTTTTCTTTCTGGGGGTCTCGTACTTGGCAACCCACATGGAACTCGTGCCCGGCGAGGAAACGATCATTTCCCAGGTCGCGCGCGCGGTTTGGGGCACTGGTTTTGTCTACTACATTTTCCAAATCGCGACGATGGGCATTTTGATTATTGCGGGCAACACCGCCTTCGCCGATTTCCCGCGCTTGTCCTCCGTCCTCGCGCGCGATAATTACATGCCGCATCAATTTTCTTTCCGCGGCGACCGCCTGGCTTTTTCGATTGGCATTATTTCTCTGGGCACTATCGCCGCGTTGCTGGTCGTCCTCTTTGCCGGCGACGTGAATAATCTGATTCACCTGTACGCGGTCGGCGTGTTCCTCGCGTTTAGCATGTCGGATTCAGGTATGGTCGTGCATTGGTGGAAAACACGGGGACCCGGTTGGAAGCGGAGCATTATCATCAACGGCGCGGATGCCGTTTTGACTTCCAGCATCTTGGTCATCGTCGCCGTCACGAAATTCGCGCTGGGCGCATGGATCGTCGTTCTCTTGATTCCCGCCATCACCGGATTTTTTCTCTTCATTCACCGGCACTATACGCACGTAGCAAATCAATTGCGAGTCATTCCCGGGCATGTGCCATCCACCACCGTAGACCAACTCGTGTTGGTACCGATTGACGACATCAACTACGCCTCGCTGCGCGCGATCGCGTTCGCGCGCACGATTGGACGCAACGCGGTCCTGCTCCACATTTCGACGAATGCCGAGCGCGCCGACAAGATTCGCCAAAAAGCCGAGCAGTATGCGCCCGATCTCAAGTTCGTGATGATTGACTCGCCGTATCGCGCGTTCGTGCGCCCGCTCCTCGCGTACGTCAATGCGATCCATAGTCAACGCCCCAATGCGTTCGTGACGATTGTCTTGCCGGAATTTATTACGGCGCATTGGTGGGAGAGGTTCTTGCACAATCGTACTGCCGCGCGTTTACGCGGCACATTCGAAAAGCATCCGAACGTCGCGGTGGTTCTCGTACCACACCTGCTCGAAAAATAATCCGCGCCCACACGCCTCACACTCAACGCGGGATTGACCCAATGGTCAATCCCGCGTTTTTTGTTCGGGGCATTGGCGCATCGTGCGTGATTGTGCTAGAATTCAGTTGTCAATCGCCAGTCGCCAGTCGTCAGTATTCAGTATTCAGATTTTCTGCTTTCTGCCATCTGCCATCTGGCTATTGGACTCAACCTATGCAAGACCACCCTTCTAACCCAGATGAAACGCCGGCGCGAGTTCATAGCGACGATTCGCTCAAACCGCGCGGCAAATTGAAGATTTTTTTGGGTCCCGTCGCCGGCGTCGGCAAGACGTACGCGATGCTCGAAGCCGCGCTCGCGCAAAAAGCGCAGGGCGCGGACGTGTTGATCGGGTACGTCGAAACACACGGACGCGCCGAAACCGAAACCCTGGTCGCCGGCTTGGAGCAATTGCCGCCGCGCGTCGTCGAGTATCACGGCGCGCGCGTACGCGGGTTGGATTTGGACGCCGCGCTCGCGCGTAAACCGGCGCTTATCCTCGTGGACGAACTCGCGCACACGAACGTGCCCGGCGCGCGCCACGCGAAACGCTGGCAAGACGTCGAGGAACTGCTCGACGCCGGCATTCACGTGTACACCACCGTCAACGTCCAACACCTCGAAAGTCTCAACGACGTCGTCGAGCAAATCACCGGCTTCGTCGTCCGCGAAACGATTCCCGATTCCGTCCTCGAACGCGCCGATGAAGTCGAACTGATTGACCTCGCGCCGGACGACGTGCTGCAACGCTTGCGCGAAGGCAAGGTGTACGTGCCGCAACCCGCCGAGCGCGCTGGACACCATTTTTTCCGCAAGGGCAATTTGATGGCGTTGCGCGAACTCGCGCTGCGCCGCACCGCCGACCACGTAGACGAGTTGGTGCAAGATTACATGCGCGCGCACGCGATTGATCACGCCTGGCCCATCAACGAACGCTTGCTCGTCAGCATCGGACCTAGCCCGTTCGCGATCCAACTGTTGCGCGCGGCAAGCCGCATGGCGCAAGCGTTGCGCGCGGAATGGATCGCGGTGTATGTCGAAACGCCGGAACATACGCGCCTGTCTCAGGCGGCGCGCGACCTGATCACGCAGAACCTGCGTCTCGCCGAAGACCTGGGCGCGCTCACCTTCACGCTCGCCGGTCGCGACACGAGCGACGAGTTGCTGCGCTTTGCGCGCGAACACAACGCGACGAAAATCGTGGTCGGCAAACCGCGCCGCGCGCGTTGGCATTCGATTTTATTTAGCAACGTCGTACAAGACCTGGTTCGCAAGAGCGGCGACATTGACGTGTACATCATCACCGACGCGGGCGAACCGGTCAAGACGCACGCGCGACCGCGCGCCGCGCCGCACCTCGCGTGGCTGCCGTACGCCGGGGCAATCGTGGTCGTGAGCGTGTGCACCGCGCTGGGCGCATTGCTTTCACACGTTTTCGGCGAAGCGAACATCGTGTTGCTATTTTTACTCGGCGTCGTCCTGGTCGCCGCGCGTTTTGGACTAGGACCCTCGATCACCGCGTCGGTGCTCAGCGTCCTCGCGTTCGATTTCTTTTTTATCAATCCGCGTTTATCGTTCGCCGTTGCCGATGTGCAGTACCTGCTGACGTTTGGCGTGATGCTCGTCGTCGCGACGACGATCAGCACGCTGACCGCGCGGTATCAACAATTCGCCGAGGTCGCGCACGAACGCGAACGCCGCACCGCCGCGCTGTACGAACTCAGTCGCGATCTCGCCGGCACGTCGAGCCGGGAACGGTTGGCGCACATCGCGACGCAACATGTTCACCGCGTCTTTAATAGCCAGGTCACGATTCTGTTGCCCGATCATCTGGGCGCGCTGACGCCTACGCAAACGAGCGCGCCGGCGTTCGAACTGGATACGAACGAACAAGGCGTCGCCGAGTGGGTGTTCACACACAGCCAGTCCGCCGGGCTGGGAACGGAAACCTTGCCCGGCGCGCGCGCGTTGTACATGCCGCTCGCCGCCTCGCGCAAAACGATTGGCGTCATCGGCGTCCAGCCCGCCGACGCGAAACGTTTTCTCGCGCCGGAACAATTTCATTTGCTCGAAACCTTCGCCAACCAAACCGCGCTCGCGCTCGAACGCAATCGGCTGGCGGAACAAGCGCGCCAAGCTCAAGTGCAAATCGAAACCGAACGCCTGAGGAATTCGTTGCTCAGTTCCGTCTCGCACGATTTGCGAACACCGCTCGCCGCGATTACCGGCGCGTCGAGCACGTTGCTCGAAGGCGAGATGGATGTGGACGCGGACGCGCGGCGCGAATTGGCGCAGACGATCTACGACGAAGCGGAACGGTTGAATCGTTTGATTCGCAACCTGCTCGATATGACGCGCATCGAGTCGGGCGCGATTCGGGTCAAGCCCGAATGGAATTCGCTCGAAGAAGTGATCGGCGCGGCGCTCGCGCGTCTGGATAGTCGTTTGCGCGGGCGCACGGTCACCACCTGTTTGCCGGACACGTTGCCGCTCGTGCCCTTCGACAGCGTGCTCATCGAGCAAGTGCTCATCAACTTGCTGGAAAACGCGATCAAGTACACGCCGCCCGCGTCGCCCATCGAAATCAACGCGTCGGTCGTCGGCGAGCACGTCGTCGTCCAGGTTGCCGATCACGGACCGGGCATCGCGCCCGGCGATGAAGAACGCATCTTCGACAAGTTCTATCGCGCGCCCGGCGTGACGAATAGCGGCGGCGTGGGTTTGGGTTTGACGGTGTGTCGCGGCATCGTGCAAGCGCACGACGGAAAAATCTGGGTCGCGAATCGCGCGGAGGGCGGCGCGGTGTTTCACGTTCAACTGCCCCGGGAGATCAAGCCGAATGAATGAGCCGCACGTGTTGATCGTCGAAGACGAACAACCGATTCGCCGATTTTTGCGCGCGACGTTGACGAATCACGGCTATCGTGTCAGCGATGCGGCGACCGGCAAAGACGGCATCGCGCTCGCGAGCACGCAAGCGCCCGACGTCATCATTCTCGATCTCGGTCTGCCGGACGTGGACGGCTTGGTCGTCATCCAGCAACTGCGCGAATGGTCGCGCACGCCGATCATCATTCTCTCCGCGCGCGGGCAAGAGAACGACAAGATCGCCGCGCTCGATGCCGGCGCGGACGATTATCTCACCAAGCCGTTCGGCGTTGGCGAATTGATCGCGCGCATTCGCGTGGGTCTGCGTCATTTTGCGAACGCGCATCCGATGGACGAACCCGTGTTCGTCGTGGGCGATCTGCGCGTGGACCTGGCGCAACGCCAAGTCTTCGTCGGCGCGGAGCAAGTGCATCTCACGCCGACGGAGTACAAATTGCTGACGACGCTCGCGCGTTACGCGGGCAAGGTCGTCACGCATCGTCAATTGCTCATCCAAGTATGGGGCGCGGCATACGCGAGCGAAACACAAATTCTCCGCGTGCACATGGGACAACTGCGCCACAAAATCGAAAACGATCCCGCGCGTCCGCGTTATCTCGTCACCGAGCTGGGAGTGGGGTATCGTCTCAAAGTGGATTGAGGGCAATTTCGGAAAATTGCCCTACAAAAACTGCCCAAGTGTGAATCACTTGGGCAGTCGGCGTTATTTCGTCCAGTCCATCATTCGCTCGTTCTCAAAATCAAATCGGATCGGTACGAGATCGGATACATTCTTCAAGACCTGGCGAATCGTTGACCCGCTTGGATCGGTCAAGAAAAATTCCCACTTGCCGTTTCGATCCGACAGGAACAAGATTTGTTTGCCATCGGGCGACCAGATTGGCGCGACGTTGTTGAATCGGTAGCCGATCATCGCGTACATGATCGGGTCGGGATTGGTCAGCGCGACCTGGTTCGTGCCATCCGCGTTGACCATGTTCAATTCCCAGCGGTCGTGCGCTTTGAGCGTGTAGAGAATGCGCGTGCCGTTGGGACTCGTCATCGCGGATTGGATCGGCGGGAGATGCAGAATCGGGCGCGGCATCATCGCGCCGGTGTCAAAGTACGTGCCGCTCGGACCGAGCACGATGGAGGCGGGACCGCTGATGACGTTGGTCGCCATGATGCCATACTGCGGATCATCGTACACCAACGTCGCGCCGTTGTTGCTCCAACTCGGCACAAAGCACAACGCCGAACACTGCGGCTCGGAAAGTCGCGCCGATACTACCTGATCGGTACCGGGCGGAGTATGTTCGAGTTCGATGACGCCTAGTTTCCATCGCACATTGCGATCGCTCGTCGTCTTGTCCTGCGTGAACGCGATGAATTTGCCGTCGGGACTCCAACGCGGCGAACGCGCGCGCAGAACGCCATACACCAGGCGTTCGTTCGAGCCGTCCGCGTTCGCGATGTAAATACCGGGGTACGGCGCATCCCAGCGCGCGAACGCGATTTGTTTGCCGTCCGGCGACCACGCCGGTTCCATGCCACGTGTCACAATCGTGAGATTCGTACCATCGCCGTTCACCGTGTAGATCACGCCGCCGTTCGCGTCTTGAAAAACAATTCTGCCTTGCGTCGCGCCGACCGCAACCGGCGTCGGCGTGATCAACAACGTCGGCGTGGGCGATGGCAGCGGAGTTGGATACAGCGTCACGGTATCGCCGGTCACCGTCAAGCGAAATGGAATCGCGACCGGATAGTTGTTCGTCAACGCCGCGAAATATCTGCCCGACGTGTTGAACGCGCCTGACCAGTACAAATCGCGCGTGATGTCGCCCGTCGCGGTGCTGCGATACGGCGTGCCGCGACCAACTGGCGCAATCGTTTGATCGCGCAACCATTCCTTTCCTTGCACCGGCGTGTAAATCGCGAGTTGCAAACCCTCGATGCCCTGCGTGTCTACCGTGATGTTGACGGTCGTGCGACTGCCCGGACGAAAGCGCCCGCCCGTGACATCGCTCGCGTAATCGAAATAGAACCAGAGCGTCGTGTTTGGGGGAATGTTTTGCCAATCGGTCGGCACCATCAAGGGATCGTTCGGACTACCACCGGTTGGTCCGCCGGCGAATACGGACGACGCGATGAGCGAAACAAGAAACATCGCGATGAAAACTACGAACGTCGTTCGGCTAAAACGCAACCGCTTCATAAAATCGCTCCGCGCACCGTGGGTTATTGCCACACCAATTCGAACATGGTAGTAAAGTTGTTGTCATTGACGACGCGCACATAGTACGTGCCGGCGGCAGGGAACGCGCCGCGCCAACTCAGGTCTTTGGAATCAGCCGGTGACACCGTGCCGCGTCCGACCGGTTCTTTCGTCCACCACTCAGTCAACATATCCGGCGTCCAGATTTCAAATCGCACGCCGCTATCTTTGCCTTCGATGAGCCGAATCCCGGTTGTGAGGCGATCACCGATATCGTTGTTGGTCGAGTAATCGAAACGATACCACACTGCCGAGTTCGCAGCGAGTGCGTGCGGTTGGTTGTCAATGTACGCCGCGCGACCTGGGTCATCGGCGTTCGAGATCACGACCGGACCCGGTGGCGGCGCGACGACTGCCGGGGGAATGATGATGATGGGCGGATTAGTTGCCGGGGGTGGTGTCGTCACGACCGGCGGATTCGTCACCGCCGGCGGATTGGGCGGCGTGCTCACCGTCACGCCTTCAACCGTCAAGGTAAAACTCACTGGGTTGTTGTTCTTGTTGATGACGCGCACAAAGTACGAACCACTCGCGCCAAACCCACCGCTCCAACTGAGGTCGGTCGTTTGGCATTCACCTTGCTCGGACGGTTTGCCGGTGGCGCAATCAATCATCATCGCCGTGCCTTTGCCGACCGGTTTGTTGTCCGTGGTATTGCCGACGGTTTCGGGGGGCCACACTTCAAAAACGACGCCGCTGTTATTGCCATTCACCAAGCGAACCGTCGCGACCGCGCGTTCGCCGGTGTCCGTACTCTTGCCATAATCGAAGCGATACCACTGACTGGCGTTCGCCGCGAGCGGGTGCGGTTGATTGTCAATGTACGGTACGGTGGATGGATTCATTCCATCGGGTCCTTGCGCCGCGACCAGGCGCGCACCCAAACCGGACAGGATGAGTACGAGTACGCTCCAAGCAATCATCCGAATCATTTTCATTCTGCCCCCTTTACGCTTTCACGCGTCGCAAAAGCGAACGAACCTGCGCGACGAGCACAGGCATCGAAAAAGGTTTGCTGATATAGTTGTCAGCGCCGAGTTGAAACCATTGCACCATTTCTTCGGTGGAGATTTCGTTGCCGAGCACGATGATGGGCAGGGGCGTAATTCCGTGTCGCGTTCGGATCCGCATCAACATATCGCGACTGGTCAGTCCCGGCAAAGACGCGCTCATCAGCATCAGCATCGGCATTTGCGTTTGCAACAATTCCCAAGCCGCATCGCCATCCGATGCCTGAATCACCTGAAACCCCGCGGTTTGCAAACTGGATTGTAACACCGATCGCGTGCTTTTGTCAGGTTCGGCAATTAGGATTTGCAGAGTCATCGTCATCTCTACAACTTGGCGCACTCACCACGCGCCCAATCCGCTTGGCGCGATGACTAGCGTTCCGACGGCACTATTGACTCGCGCCGACTTGAATGATACGCGCGTTCACGACGCCAGCACTCGTTTCGCCGGTAACCGTGATGCGTGTACTCGCGCGAATATCGGACAACGCGGACGGCGCGAATTTTTGATACACGGTGCGATCATCCACTTGCACTTTGACCGTGTTGCCGTCTTGCCCGGTCAATTGAATCACGTTGCCTTCGACACTCTTGACCGTTCCGGCAATCCCGCCGCGCTGACCGAACGCGCCCTGCGGTCCGGCTTGTCCCGGTTGTCCTTGTGTTCCGGTTTGGGCTTGTTGACCGGTGGGCGCGGTACTGTTGCTGCCCTGTCCGGGTTGTCCCGTACCGCGATTGCGAAAAAATTCCGCCTGAATACTTTGCGCCTGGGTCAAACCGTTTTGCGTGCCGAGCGTGTATCCGACGCCGCCGGCAATCGCCGCCGCAACGATCACGAGGATGACGGTCAACACGATCTGTTTCATATCATTGCTCCTAAAATATATGCCGTGGATAGAATCCAGGTTTCTCGAAGAAACCTGGATTCTATCTCCGGAG
The DNA here is from genome assembly GCA_016219275.1 of Chloroflexota bacterium. Lineage (NCBI taxonomy): Bacteria > Bacillati > Chloroflexota > Chloroflexota bacterium. The sequence goes on along the minus strand of JACRBM010000036.1, from coordinate 4,797 downwards.
TTGCGCGCGCTTAGCGCCTGCCGAAACGCCCGGCAGGTGGTTGCCTGAATCCGCCCGGCGGGTTACTTGGGTTGATGCCTGGAACGAAATTGCCGCGTGGGGCGAAACCGAATCCGCGCCGATTCAAGTCTATGTTCTCCGGCTTGAGATTCGCTTTCAGCGCATCCGCTTGCGCTTGAGCCAGTTTGCCATCCTTCACGGCTTGGTCAATCGCGGCTTTTTCCGCATCCGCGATTGCCGTCCGCAGTTTGGCGACGTCTACTTTTTTCTCGTTCGCGAGATCGAGCAGAGTCTTGGTCTGGAGCGCGGTTGTCAAATCCGCGGAGGTCATGCCCAGCGTCTTTGCCGCCGCCTCAAGCCCGGCGTTCGCGATGGTCGTGTACACGTTGACCGCACCGAGACCTGGGAACGTCCCCGCGTTCTGCAATCGCTGCAGTAGCGCGTCCGCTTGCGCCTGCGTCAACAAACCTTGCTGGACCGCTTGCGCGAGCGAATCCTTGCGCGCGTCGGTTTCGGCTTGTTGCAGTTTCTCGACTGTGGTGCCTAGCTTTTGCGCGAGCGCCTGGCGGTACAAATCAAACCAGGTCGTTTTGCCGGTTTGCGGCGTGGGCGTCGGACCTTGCGCGAACGCAATCGTTCCGCCTACGCCGATGGCAAGGAGCGATAACGCGAGCACTCCCGCCACAATCCATCTAGTCTTGCCTTTCATCGAACCATTCTCCTGTTTCTGCGGAGCATCTACAATTTCTACCGCGTGCATCGAACGAAATGCGAAGAGATTTCCGCGATATGGATCACCCCTTTCGTTCTATGCGGAGCGTTCAGTTTTATTCGTAGCGTAACGCGTCAATCGGATGCAAACTTGCCGCGCGATTCGCCGGATAACTGCCGAAGAACAACCCGACCCCGGCGGAGAACAGGACCGCGAGCAAAACGGAATCGGGGTCAACGACGGTGTTCAACGTTGTCGTGCCCATGTTCACACCCGAAATCAAGCGCGCGACCAGCGCGCCGAGTAGCACGCCGATCAATCCGCCTGAAAGACTTAGGATGATCGCCTCGGTCAAGAACTGGGTCATAATGTCAATCTTGCGCGCGCCGATGGCTTTGCGAATGCCGATCTCGCGCGTCCGTTCCGTCACCGAGACGAGCATAATGTTCATGATCCCGATGCCGCCGACGATCAACGAGATCGCCGCGACGCCGCCCAGGAAAATCGTCAACGTGCCGGTTATTTGATTCGCGGTGTTCAAAATGTCTTGCTGGCTTTGAATGCTGAAATCATCCTGGAACTGAATGCGATGGCGTTCGCGCAACACGTCGCTGATTTCTTGCACGACCGTATCTTGCATCGCGATATCGGTGATCTTGACATTGATGACGGACACCGTGTTGCCCCCGCGAAATTGTCCGCCGCGATTGAGACGACTCATCGCCGTGGTGATCGGCACATACGCCTGGGTGTCCACGTTCATAAAGCCGGTGCCGCCCTTGGCTTCCATCACGCCGACCACGCGAAAGTTTTGTCCGTTGATGCGAACGAATTGTCCCACGGGATCCGCCGTATCGAACAACGTCGTCGCGATCTGCGCGCCCAACACGACGATGGCTGAATTCGCGGTGACATTGCCCGGCGAGATGAATTCGCCGTTCGCGAGTTTGGTGTTCATCGCGTCGAGATATTCCGGCGTCACGCCAAGCACGCGCGCGTTCGTGTTGTTGCCGAGGTACGCCATCTGTCCGAAACTTTCCACTTGCGGCGCGACGCCGACGATGTACGGTAATTCTTCCAACGCCGTCGCGTCTTCTTTCGTCAAGGTTGCCGCCGAACCTTCGGCGGCGCGCACGCCGCCGCTCTGCGTTGAGCCAGGACGAATGTAGAGCAAGTTCGTGCCAATGCTCGTGATTTGATTCGTGATGGCGGCTTGCGTGCCGCGTCCGATGGACAACATCGCGATCACCGACATCACGCCGATGATGATACCCAGCATCGTCAGTCCGGCGCGCAATTTATTCGCACTGATACTCCGCAGCGCGATCCGCATACTTTCGAAAACGTTCATCGTATCTCCGATACTAGTGCGATAGTGCGGTAGTGCGATAGTGCGATAGTGTGTTAGTGCGGTAGTGCGATGCTTGAAAGGTGCATCCTCAACTATCGAACTATCAAACTATCGCACTATCGCACTACCGCACTATCGCACTATTGAACTATTGCACTAGCACTCCGTCGCGCACCCGAATCGCGCGTTGCGCGTGCCCGGCGATATTCGGATCGTGCGTGACGAGAATCACGGTCAAGCCCTGGTCGCGATTGAGCGCCTTGAAGATGTTCATAATCTCGACGCCCGACCGCGAATCGAGATTGCCGGTCGGTTCGTCCGCGAGAATGATGCTGGGATTGTTGACGAGCGCGCGCGCAATCGCGACGCGTTGTTGCTGACCGCCGGACAATTCGTTCGGGCGGTGATGTACGCGGTCGCCCAGTCCGACCGATTCGAGCGCGGCGAGTGCGCGTTGTTTGCGATCGGGCGCGCCGGCGTACACCATCGGTAGTTCAACTTGATCGAGTGCGGGCGTGCGCGGCAACAAGTTGAATTGCTGAAATACGAAACCGATTTTCCGATTGCGGACGAGCGCCTGCTCGTCGTCCGTCATTTGGGATACGTCGGTGCCGTCGAGAATGTACGTGCCGCTCGACGGCGTATCGAGACACCCGATAATGTTCATTAGCGTGGACTTGCCGGAGCCGGACGGTCCGGTAATCGCGACCATCTCGCCCGTTTGGATTTCCAGCGACACGCCGTTCAGCGCGGGCACTTCGATGTCACCCATCCGATAAATTTTCTTGATGTCTTGAATTTGAATGACAGCGCTCATATTACCGTCCGATAAATGGAATGCCGGGTCCGCCACCCGGAATGTTGGTGGTTTGTCGCGTCGTCGTCTGATTGATGACGACGACATCGCCCTCCTGCAATTCGCCGCTCAGAAGTTCGACGGCTTGGTCGTTCGTCAAACCGGTCGTGACCGACACCGCAATAGATTGTCCTTTGTACTGGACCGTCACCGATTTCTGTGTGCCTTGCGTTCGTACCGCGCGCAGAGGCACGTACAAAACATTCTCGCGACTTTCCACGACGATGGTCAGGTTCGCGGTCATCCCAGGACTCACCGACTTGTCTACGTTCGTGACTTCGAGCGTGACCGGATAGTTGACGACACCCTGGGTCACGGTGCCGACCGGACCGACCGTTGTGACTTTGGCTTGGTAATTTTTACCGGGCAGCGCGTCGAGATTCACCTGCGAACTTGCGCCCACTTTGACTTTGGGCAAATCCACTTCGGCGACGGAGACCTTGATCTGCAAACGCGACGTGTCCACGACCGTAACCGCCGTGGTCGTACCGGCGGTATCGCCTTTTTTGAAATTCACGACCGAGACCACGCCGTCGAACGGCGCGTAGACAAATGCTTTATCCAAATTGCGTTTCGCTTGCTCGACCGACACTTTGGCGTTATCGAGTTGCGCTTGCGCGCTACGCATTTTCGTATCGAGATTTTTTTGCGCTTGTTCGAGGGAAATCTGCGCGTTGGAGTATTGCTCTTGCGCCGACTTGTACGCGGAATCGTTGATCGTCGCTTCGGTGACTTTGTAGTTTGCGAGCGCGGTTTGATAATCAATCGTCGCGGTTTGCAACGTCGCGGCTTCGGAGGTAGCGCTCACATCGCCGCGCCACGCGATGCGATTGTAGTTGGCTTGGGCCTGTTGCAGCGTGACTGTCGCTTTATCTAAACTCGCTTTCGCGATGATGAGCGAATTGGGATTCTGATCGTTCTTGGCTTTCGCGGCGTCCAGGTTTGCTTTCGCCGTGGTCAGCGCGGATTGCGTGTTGCGGAGCGCATAATCCAAATCGGCTTTGGTTTGATCGTAACTGGCTTGCGTGCTGGCGAGACTCGTTTGCGTGGTCTTGAGCGCAAGCTCCAGATCGGTCGTGTCCAATTGCATCAATACCTGACCGGCTTTGACCGCATCGCCCACCTGCACCGGCACACTCGCCACGCGTCCACTCGTTTGAAACGGCAGCGCGACTTCATTGATCGCCGAAACGTTGCCCGCCGCGCTGATCGTGGCTACGAGCGTGCCGCGTCGAACCTGGCTGGTTTGAACGCTGGCGGCGCTTGCGGTCGGGCGCGAATTGAAATTCTGCCAAACGAGCGCGCCAACGACGATCAGTCCGACGACCACTACGCTGACGATAATCAGAGTTCGTCGTTTCATATTCTGCCTCCTGAAAAGTTCGGCTTGCGAATCAAATGGATTGTGACGATCAAAATTGGTATACTGGTAGGGCGCGCTCGCCGGAGCGTTCCCATCGGTGCGCTAGAATACGGGAACGGAACGGCGTCCGTTCCCGACGCCGACCGATCACCGGAATTGAAAATCAAAACTCAATGGCATTCTACCATCATTCTAGTCGCAGCGCCTTAAAGCAAGCCAAGCCAATGCTGAGAGAATGCTGAGAGAATCCCGGAATATTCTTAACAAATTTTCATCTAGAGCGAATTCCGATTCGATTTACGGTATGCGTTGCATCCAAGACCGGTCAGGTTTCCGCGAAGCGAACCTGACCGGTCTGCCGTAAACGCGATAGTACCTATCCAATGAAATCGTTGTACAAAAAGCAAAGAATTTTGGGACGCGGATTCACGCGGATTTTCGCGGATAAGAAAAATATCCGCGTTCATCCGCGTTCATCCGCGTCCAATAATTTGTTTGGTTTCGGCTTGTCCGAG